>CAMMYS010000021.1 GCA_946528555.1 uncultured Mycoplasmatota bacterium | reverse complement strand
TCAGTGTGCTTTTAGATATTACTTATCTAATATTTTAAAATTAAATAAATATGAGCAAACTTTTGAAACTATTATAGGTAATATATATCATAAAATATTATCAGAATGTTTTGTAGATAATTATGACTATGAAAGTGCATGGAATAGAGAAGTACAAAAATATAAAAAAGAATTTGAGTTTACAAATAGTGATTTATTCTTTTTAGAAATATTAAAAGATGAATTAGTTTTAATAATAGATGTTATAAAAAATCAATTAAATTATACACAATTAAAGAAAAGTATGTATGAAAAAGAAATAATAATTGAAATTGACAAGAATTTACATATTAGATTTAAAGGCTTTGTAGATAAAATTTTATATGATGATTTTGATGGCGATATAGTATGCGCTATTATAGATTATAAAACTGGTAATCCTAATCTAAATTTGAATAATACTATTTATGGTTTAGATATGCAATTACCTATATACGCATATTTAATAAAGAATAGTAATATAATTCAAAATGTAAAAATAGGTGGTTTCTATTTACAAAAAATACTAAATAATGAAATAGATATTAATAAAAAGAAAGAATTATTAAAATTACAAGGATATTCTAATAGTGATACTAATATTCTTTCTAAAGTAGATACTTCATATAATGATTCAAATATTATTAAAAGTATGAAAACTACTAATAATGGGTTTTATAATTATTCAAAAGTTATTAGTAATAGTGAAATAGAATTATTAAATAAAATAATAGATAAAAATATTAGAAATGCAGCTTATAATATTAAAGATGCAAAGTTTGATATTAATCCAAAAGAAATTGATGGTAAAAATGAAGGGTGTGCATTTTGTGAATATAGAGACATATGCTATATGAAAAATGATGACATTGTATCATTAGTAAAACCTGAAAATCTTTTTGGAGGTGATAATAATGGCATGGACTAAAGAACAAGAACAAGCTATATATGATAGTGGATCAAATATTATAGTTAGTGCAGGTGCAGGAAGTGGAAAAACAGCTGTATTATCTGAAAGAGTATTACAAAAAGTATTAAATGGTACTCACGTAAATGAATTATTAATTTTAACTTTTACAAAAGCAGCTGCTGAAGAAATGAAAAGTAGAATTAGAAAAAATATTTCATCACGAAAAGAATTATCAAAAGAACTAAGTTTACTTGATTCTGCATATATAACTACATTTGATAGTTATGCATTAAGCATAGTTAAAAAGTATCATTATTTATTAAACATACCTAAGAGTGTTGATATAACAGATGAATCAATTATTAATTTGCAAGAACAAAGAATAATGGATGAGATATTTGAAGAAATGTACCAAAATCCATCTGATATATTTACATCTTTAATAAAAAAATATTGTATTAAAAATGATAATGAATTTAGAAAATTAATATTAAGACTTGCTAAAAATATAGATTCAAATATTAATAGTGAACAATTTATCAACAATTTAAGAAATAATTATTATGAAAAAGACAATATAAATACAATTATTAATGAATATGAAAAGTTATTTATCAACAAGCAAAATTATATTAAAGATTATTTAGAAGATGCTAATTATTACTTTGATTCTGATTATGCAGATAAATTATATTTAACATGTGAGAGTATTTTATCTACTGATTTTGACAACTTATACACATTTTCTAAAGTAAAACTTCCTCCAGTACCAAGAGGAAGCTCAGAAGAATCTAAATCTTATAAAGAAGAATTAAAAGGCTTATTAGATGAATTATTTTCTATGGGAAAATATGGAAATAAAGAAACAATTTATAATGATATATTATCTTCAAAAGATTATATTATGTGTATTTTAGATATAATACAAAAATATATTGAAAGATTAAGTTATTATAAATTAGAAAACGATCTATATACATTCAAAGATATAGCTTTTAATGCTATAAAAGTAGTATCAGAAAATGAAGATATTAGAGATGAAATAAAATATTCATTTAAAGAAATAATGATTGATGAATATCAAGATACTAATGATATTCAAGATAAGTTTATTAAATTAATTGAGAATAATAATGTATATATGGTTGGAGACATAAAACAATCTATATATAGATTTAATGGTTCTAATCCAAGTATATTTAAAGAAAAATATGATAATTATTCAAATAATAATGGTGGTAGAAAAATAGACTTATTAAAGAACTTTAGAAGTAGAAGTGAAGTTCTTAAAGGAATAAATGATTTATTTGATTTAGTAATGGATAATAATATTGGTGGTGCTGAATACAAAGAGACTCATGAAATGATATATGGAAATACTTCATATGATGAAAATAAAGACAATATTAATTATGATATGCAAATAATTGAATATGATACAGATGAAGAAAAAGTATTCTCTAATTATGAAATAGAAATATTTGCTATTGCTAAAGATATAAAAGATAAAATAAAAAATAAATTAAAAGTATTTGATAAAAAAACATCTCAAATGAGAGATGCTACTTATAATGATTTTGTAATTATATTAGATAGAAGTAAATATTTTGATGATTATAAAAAAATATTTGAATATTTAGGTATACCACTATCTATTTTAAAAAATGAAACACTTACATCTGGAACTGATAT
This sequence comes from uncultured Mycoplasmatota bacterium, assembly GCA_946528555.1. The sequence goes on along the minus strand of CAMMYS010000021.1, from coordinate 38,332 downwards.
TTATTTAATAAAGAATATTATTGATTTTATTATAAGAATAAATGATAAAGATTTTAATGTTGATTTCAAATATGATTTTATGAGTATAGGTAGAAGTTTCTTATATGAATGTAGTGATGAAGAATTATTTGATATATTTGTAAATAATAAATTTGAAGAGAGTAAAATATATAAAGATTTTTCAAATATAGATTCAATAAATTCAATTAGTTCTGGGAATTTACTATTAAAAATTCTTGATATAACAGATTTTTATAATAAATTAAATAAAATTGGTAATTATGATGATGTTAATATGAGAATGAGTACTATATATAATTTATCAACAGAATTTAATAACAAAGGTTATTCAATATATGAATTTAGAGATTATTTAAATAGTGTTATAAAAGAAGGAATAGATATCAGTTATGAAAATAGACAAAATAGTTCAGATTCTGTAAAAATAATGACTATTCATAAATCAAAAGGATTAGAATATCCAATATGTTATTTTGCTGATTTAGATCATAAATTTAATTTAATGGATGTTAAATCAAAAATACTTGTTGATAATAAATATGGTATTATGATTCCATCTAATTTAGAAGATACTAATTCTAGTGTAATAAAAGATTTATTTATGAATGAATTTCTAAAAGAAGAAATTAGTGAAAAGATTAGATTGTTATATGTTGCTTTAACAAGAGCAAGAGAAAAGATGATTATTCTTTTGCCTAAAAAAGAAAGTATTAAAAATGATAAAAATAATAATGGAACAGTAATAGATGAAAAAAGATTAAAATTTATGAAATTATCAGATATTATTTATTGCTGTACAGAAGATTTGGACAAATATTTAAATTATATAAACATAAAAGATTTACAATTAACAAAAAAATATCTATTTAAAAAAGAAAATAAAAAAGAAGCTATTTCTTCAGATAAAACTTTTGATGTAAAAGAAATAAATATAGAATCTAATAGTATTGAAGAAAAACATTTTTCACATGAAAATATAAGTATTGTTAATAAAGAAAAGCATAATAATATGGCTTTTGGTACAGAAATACATGAAATATTAGAATATTTAGATTTTAAAAATTATGATTCAAGTATTATAAAAGATAAATTTATTAGAGAAAAAATAGATGCATTTTTAAATAATGATTTATTAAAAAATGTTAATAATGCGAATATATATCATGAATATGAGTTTATTTATTTAAAGGATAATGTTAAATATCATGGTATAATAGATTTGATGCTAGAATATAATGATCATATTGATATAATTGATTATAAATTAAAAAATGTATCAAATGATGATTATAAAAAGCAGCTAGAAGGTTATAAAGAATATATTGAAAGTATTTCTAATAAAAAAGTTAATACTTACTTATATTCAATAATTGATGGAAACATCTTAAAAATATAGGAGGAAAGAATATGAGAGAAGAAAGTACAGAAGCAGTAACTGAAGCAGTTCAAGTGAGTTCTGAACCAACTACTGAGCATGTTCAAACACCTGAAGAAGCACAACAATCAAGTGGAAAGTTTATTATAGTTTTCCTTTTAGTATTATTAATTGGATCAGTTGGTTTCTTTTATGTAAAAAATAAATTCTTTAATGATGAAAATCAACCAGTTAATTATAATCCACCAATAAAGAATGAAACAGTTGTTGAAGAGAATAAAACTCAAGAAATAAATGAAACTAATGAAACAGAAATAGAGAATAATACTATTGAAGATGATGTAAATGAGACAAACGAAACCGTTGAAAATGGTACTGAATTAGATTTAAACGATTAAAAATTTATAAAAAGATAATAATTAGCACTTGGTATTGACAAGTGCTAATTTTAGTATTAGAATATTTTTTGAAAGTGAGGAATTATGAAAAAGAAAGAATTTAAATCATCATCAAAAAGAGTATTGGATTTAATGATAAATTCCATTTATACTAACAAGGAAATCTTTTTAAGGGAGTTAATATCAAATGCTAGTGATGCTTTGGATAAATTATCATATTTGTCACTAACTAATAAAGATTTAGATGCTAGTAATCCAAAAATCTTTATTGAAAGAGATGAAAAAGAAAGAAAATTAATTATTAAAGATAATGGAATAGGAATGGACGAATCTGAACTAGAAGATAATTTAGGAACTATTGCTGAATCAGGATCTTTAAGATTTAAAGAAAGCCAAGAAAAAGATAGTGAAATTATTGGTCAATTTGGAGTAGGTTTCTATAGTGCATTTATGGTTGCTAAAAGAGTTGAAGTATTAACAAGAAAAGCTGGAAGTGAAGATGCATATTTATGGACTAGTGAAGGAGTAGATGGTTATACTTTAGAAAAAAGTAGAAAAGATCATCCTGGAACAGAAATAACATTATATTTAAAAGATGATGCTGAGGATGAAGATTATTCAACATTCTTAGATGAATATACTATTAGAAGAATTGTTAAAAAATATAGTGATTATATTAGATACCCAATTAATATGGAAGTAACTAATAGTAGACTTAAAGAAGGTTCTGATAAAGAATATGAGGATTATGTTGAAGAAGTTACATTAAACTCTATGATTCCTTTATGGAAGAAAGATAAAAAAACTATTACTGAGGAAGAATATAATAATTTTTATACTTCTAAGTTTATGGATAGTGAAAATCCATTAAAAGTAATTCACAATAATGTAGAAGGTTTAGTTGAATATAAATCATTGCTATTTATTCCTTCTCATGCACCATTTGATTATTATTATAAAGAGTATAAAAAAGGATTAGAACTTTATACTAATGGTGTTCTAATAATGGATAAATGTGAAGAATTATTACCAGATTATTATAGTTTTGTGAAAGGTGTAGTAGATAGTGATGATTTATCATTAAATATATCACGTGAAACACTTCAAAATGATAAAAAAGTAGTAGCAATAGCTAAATCTTTAGAAACTAAAATACATAATGAATTACTAAATATGATGAAAGAAGAACCAGAAAAATATAAGAAGTTCTTTGATGTATTTGGTACTCAAATTAAATATGGCGTTTATGATATGTATGGTATGAATAAAGATAAATTAAAAGATTTATTGATGTTCTATTCATCTAATAAAAAAGAGTTAATTACTCTTGATGAATATGTATCTAATATGCCAAAATCACAAAAAGAAATATATTATGCATGTGGTGAAAGTTATGATAAAATTGATGCTTTACCACAAATTGAACAAGTTAAAAATAAGAAGTTTGATATCTTGTATTTAATTGGTAATGTAGATGAATTTGCACTACAAGTACTTGAAAAATATGATGAAAAACCATTTAAGAATGTTAGTGATAATTCTCTAGATTTAGAAACTAAAGAAGAAAAAGAAAATACTAAAAAAGCTAATGAAGAATCTAAAGATATTTTAGATTTTATGAAAGAATGTTTAAATGGTGAAGTAGTTGACGTAAAATTGACTAATAAAATTTCATCACATCCAGTATTCTTATCAACTCAAGGTGTTATAAGTACTCAAATGGAGAAAGTATTCAATGCAATGCCTATAGATAATGGTCAAAAAGCAGAATTAGTTTTAGAAATAAATGAAAACCATCCAATAGTTGATAAATTAAAGGATTTATATAAGAATGATAAAGATAAATTAAAGGATTATTCTAAAATTCTTTATTCTGAAGCTAGATTAATTGAAGGATTACCTTTGGATAATCCAACAGAAATATCAAATTTAATATGTGATTTAATATCAAAATAAAAAAGTGTTTTAATACACTTTTTTTATTTAGGGTATTGCTTTTTATCATTAATTTTTTTATAATTAAGTCAGTATGATAGGTGAAATCATATTGTACTACTATGATTGAAAGGAGTGATTATGGCAAAGGGTGATGTCGTAGTAAAGGCCGATAGAATTAGAAACTGGCATAAAATGGGTAAATACATTAGGCTAGCATTACTAATACTATTGCTTGTACTTATAGTGATATACCTTGTCCTAAAAGTCTTTTTCAGTGATGGTAGTTTCTCAGTATCCATTGATAACAATGATATGCTATACAGTGGTTTAGCAATGTATGAGAGCAGGAACGATCCTATGCCGAAAAGAAGATTGACGGCCGAGGATGTTCAATTTATGGATAATATTTCTATGAAGTGGTTACCAGCCAATATTGATATTGAGTCTGAAGGATCACATAATGGAGATAACTATATTGCTTATACATTTTTCATTGAAAATCAAGGAGAGTTAGTGTTTAATTATTGGTATACTGTTGCGATGGGAGATGTTATAAAGAATGCTGATGAAGCATTAAGAATAATGATTATCGTAAATAAAGAAAAAACAGTATATGCAAAAGCTAGTCCACTAGATGGTAGTGCTGAATGTGCTCTATATGGTGCAACTAGAGGCAATACTTGCCAAGAAAAAACAGTACCATTTAGAACAGATGGTGATGGCACAATAATTTTACAAAAAAGGGCAAATATGCAACCAGGCGATTTAGATCGTATTACTGTAGTTGTATGGATTGAAGGGGATGACCCAGAATGCCTAGATAACTTGATTGGTGGACAAGTGAGATTAGACATGAAGATTACAGAAGAACATACTGAAGAAAGTATAAAAGATAAGGAGAGTGCTTTATGAGCAAAACAAATAATAAGAAAAGAAGAAACAGATTAAGATCTCTTGTATTGTTACTATTTTTAACAATTGTAATGTTATCAACAGCAACATATGCATGGTTCACATCAAACAGAACAGTTTCTATTAGTACTATCAATGTTAATATTGCAGCAACATCTGGTTTACAAATCTCTGCAGATGCTATAACTTGGAAGGCAGTTCTATCAAATGCTGACTTATCAGGTGCATCAGCAACTTACACAGATGCTGATAACCATTTATTAACTACTATGGCACCAGTTTCAACTGCTGGTACTGTTACATCAGGTTTAGCAAATTTCTATAGTGGAAAAGTTGAAGGTGATGCTGGTGGTAACATGGCACTTACTACAACTGCTATTACAGATGCTAGTAACCAATATGTTGTATTTGATATCTTCTTAAAAGTTGATACACCTTCAAATATTTACCTACAAGGTGGTAGTGGTGTAGTTACAAAAACTGGATCAGAAGATAAAGGATTACAAAATGCTGCTAGATATGGATTTGTAAATGAAGGTAATGTTGCATCTACAGCTACATCATCAGCTGCACAAGCATTAATGAGTGGTTCAGGAATTACTATTGTTGAACCAAACTATGACACTCACACTGCAAACGGAATTGCAAATGCAACTACATATTATGGCTTTACAGGATCAACAAACCCTGCAACACCAACTCAAACAGGTGCTGCACCAGTTCCATATTATGGAGTTAATGGAGCAGTTACAAGCGTAGCATTAACAAGTACTAACCCTCCAGTACTTGCTACCCCTGGTGGTAATTTCTTACAATCTTGGTCTTCAATTATTAAGACTGATGCTGCTTTCAATACTACAGCTTCTGGATTTAAATATATAACTGGAACAGGAAGTGCAACAGCAGGTCACTACCCAGTATTATTTAGCAACCTAGCTGCAGGAATTACTAAAGTTAGAGTTTATATGTGGGTTGAAGGACAAGACATTGATTGTGAAAATAATGCATCAGGAACTGATTTATCATATACAATTGTTTTAGGCCTTGATGATTATAGAGCTAATAATCCATAAAATATATAAATTAAACGTGCTTTTTAGCACGTTTTTTTATTGAAAAAATGGCATAATTTTGATATAATTTTTCTATGATGGGAGAGTAGATTTTTAGCATGCTTAAAAGTTTAATTCAAAAACTTAAAAAGAACAAAATATTTGTGCTAGTTATACTAGTAGTTTTTGCGTTGAACATCGTTATTTTCTATAATACTTTCTCAGAAAAAACATCATCTTCTGTATGGGATGGAAGCATTGCTAAAAGCTTTCATAGTGGAACAGGAAACATTGATGATCCATATATTATTGAAGATGGTTCTGAACTTGCATATTTCTTTACTGTAATTAATGGTAAAAATTATCTAGAATATTTTAATAAATATTATGTTTTAAATAACAATATAGATTTGGATGGTAAAGATTTCTCATTTGCAAAATCTAATAAAAAATTTAGTGGTCATTTTGATGGGCAAGGATATTCAATATTTAACTTTAAATTATCTAAAAAATACTATGATAGTGAAGATGATACATATAACTATAGTTTATTCAATGATTTATCAGGAGCAACAGTAGAAAATTTAAATATTAGAGATGTATCTATTATTCTTGGGGGAGACATTAATGTAATTGATTATGTTGACGAAAATGTTACTATTGAAGAAAACAATACAGTAGTTGATAAAAATGAAACCATAGAAGAAAATAAAACTGCTGAAGATAACAACGAAACAAAAGAAGAAATTAAACCAGTTGAAGATAAAAATGAAACAAATATAGAAGTCAATGAAACAATTGAAAGTAATGAAACTAAGGAAGAAGTTAAAGAACAAGCAGAAGAAAATGCGACTGAAAAAAATGATAGTGAAACTAAGTCAGTTGAAACTAAAAAAGAAGAAAAGAAAATAGATACTAATGAAACAAATGAAACTGCTTATAATATCAATTATTTCGTTAAAAGAGTTAATAATGAAACTATAGAAGAAAATGAAACGGTTACAAAAATTAATGTAACAGGTAGTTTATTTAAAAATGTAAGTGAATCAAATATTAGAAATATTAGTATTAATAATATAAAAATAGAATCAAAATTAAATGAGTATTATGAAGCTGAAACATCATTAGTTGTATTACATGATATTAAAGATAATGAAATATTTAATATAAATGTAAATGGTAATAGTGATTTAAAAGAAACTACTCAATTAATTTATGATTATAAAGATGCTGTAGTTAATAATATTTTATATACAAATGGAGATTTAGATATTATTAATGATTTTGAAGAAAAAGATAGTTTCTATAAATATTCTATTAAAAATGGAGATGTATCTTTTGAAGAAAATTATCCAATTAATACTGTATTAACAATATTAAATGAAAATTCTAAAATAGAGTGGAGTTACTCTAATGATATGTTTAGATTAATTAATACAGGTGTTGATTTACAAAGAAAGAAAATTAGTTCTCTTAAATTAAGAGCAACTGCTCCAGCAGGACATGCTTCAGGAATAGATGGAGATACTGTATATGTTAATAACTATAATATGGATTATAATTATTACATGGGACTTAATTATACATATTCTAGTGACGGAAGAGTTCCATCTAATGTAAATAAAAACGTTTATAACGATACTAATTTAGTGTATGTAGAACTTGATTATTTTGGAACTGATGTAGATGGAGATTATACTGGATATGTTTCATCAACTGAAAGACAAAGCAAATTCGTATATTATGTTGTTTCTCCAGTAGTAGAAGTTCTTGGAGAAGATGTAGTTAAAATTGAATTAATTGATAATCCATTTGCAGATAGACCTAATGGTAGATCATTTAATGGATGGGTTGTTAAAGATTCAGATGCATTAGTTAAATTAGATACAGATACATATACGAGATATATTCAAATACCAGTTTCTTATGGAAATAATGGTGAACCAGAAGCAATAAGTTTAGAAATTTATTCTTCTTGGACTAGAGAACATTATGGAAATGTAAGTGGAAGCTTTACAACAAGCGCATTAGATGATTTAGATGATTATGGTCCTCATTTAATAAATGAACAACAAATAATTGGTGAGGATATGACTGGTTATTATTATCTTGGTGGTCATTTAAACAGAAGAGACTATTATCCATCAGGTTCTTATACTGAAACAGGAACATATATTGGTTATTTATCTTTTACAAGATGTCAAGATCAAGCTGGTTGTGATTATTATTACACAGCACCAGCTACATATAATTCTTCATATGATTATTATGAACTTGTAAATGGTCAAATGGTTTCTTATGATCCACAAATAACAATTCTTGTTGATTATGTGGTTCCATTAGGAAAGTCAGTGGCTGGATATTATAGAAAAGTTAATAGTATTCCTAGAGGTGAAAACTATAGTAATTATTATTATTCATACTCAGGAAATAACTCATCAAATACACACCCATTATTCTATAGTAGGGATGATCAAGTATGTAATACATCTGGAGGATGTACGGTAACTAATAATACTATTTATGAAATGATTCCTTATTATGATGAATATGGTAATCCAAATGTTTCAGAAACAAATGGCGAATATTACTATTTGGCTACTAGAGATACTAATATTCTTAGATTAACTGGAAATGTAGCAGATTTATGGGGATCTGGATATACTAAACCATTTACTTTAACTGGATTATGGGAAAATACTCAACATACATATACTTGGGATACTTCTGATGTTAGAGGATATGCTCGTACAGATTTAAGAATTGAACATTTAAGAATGAGTAGTGATGTTGCTCCAATAAATAATGAAACTAATAGAAACTATAGTGCATATGGAACGCTTCATGCTGGATATAAGAATGTTAAAATAGGTAGAGGTATTACAAAAAGATATGATGAATATACTACCTTTAATGCTGTAGCAGGAAGTTATGGTGGTTCAACTAGTAACATTGATACTGGTTCTACACCAATAAAATATAAATTAATAATTGAATCAGGTTTTTATAATCAAATATCATTAACATCACTTGCTAATGCTAGTGGTACAGCAAATGTTGAAGCAAAAGGTATTTATGGATGTGATTATGATAGAGTACATAATGCAGATAATAGCAAATTAGATGTTAGACATAATGCTGTAGGATCTTTAGCAGGTACTATTAGAAGTGGAAACAGTGATAAAACTGTTCCAGCACTTACAACTGTTATTAAGAGTGGTGTATTTGGAAGCAATAGATATACATATACAACTGGTATATATATTGGAGGTTTAACTGCTGGTACTCATGAGTCTTTAAGAATGGGAATTATTGAAGGTGGTTCAGTTTATAACTTAATAGGTGGACCACTTACTGATTCTGATAATGAATATTATAATGATTCAATATTCTATATAAAAGGTGGCGAAACTGATGTAGTAATTGGTGGTGCCGGAAGAACAGCAACATATGGAAACAGAATTATTCAAATGACTGGTGGTACTGTTAGATATGCATTATTTGGTGGATCTAATGGTATTGCTGGAGAAGATGGTGGAACTCAAACAGCTACTCTATATGGTGATTCATATGTTTATGTTGGTGGAAATGCTGAAGTTGGAAATGAAACGTTAGTAGACAATAATACTATAGAAACAAATTCACAAGTTGAAGCAGGAAGTGTATTCGGAGCTGGAAATGGTAATAGTACTAATAAAGAGCTTGGTTCAGTTTACAATTCAACAATTATTATAGATACTGATGCTACAATTAGAAGAAATGTATACGGTGGTGGAAATTATGGTGCTGTTGGATATAAATCTGACAATCCACCTCAAAATACTACAATTAAGATTTTAGGCGGTACTATTGAAGGCAGTGTTTATGGAGCTGCTAATAATAATGGAGCCGGAAGCGTAGAAACAAGAACTGTAGAAGTTGATAGGGTAACTAATGTAAGAGCAGCGGATAGACAACAATATATTAATCAAGGTTATACATGTACACGTACAAGTGGTAATGGTAATAATGCTAGGTATACTTGTGTACTTAATAGAACAGAAGAAACAGATGTACCTACTAATATTAATATAAGTATGAGTGGCGGTACTGTTAGCGGTAGTATATATGGTGGTTCTAAGAATAAAGGAACTGTTCGTGGTGATACTACTGTAAGTGTTATAGGCGGTACTGTAACAACTGATGTATACGGAGGTGGCGAAGGAGGTTATACAAATGCTAATAACCCAGGAACTTTCGTAACAGGAAATGTTAGTGTAACAATTGGTGACTCATCTGCTAGTACATCGCCAACAATAAGTGGTAGTGTGTATGGTGGTAGTGCTTATGGTACTGTTAATGCATCATCAACTGGCCAAACAGATTCTAGTAAATCAGTAACAGTTACTTTAAATAAAGGAAATGTTGTTAATAATATATTTGGTGGAGCTAAAGGTAGTTCAACTTATACTCCATATGTTTCTGGAAATATAACAGTTACAACTAATGGAGGATCAGCTACAAATGTATTTGGTGGTTGTGATATTGCTGGTAAGCCAGCTGGAACTTCAGAAGTAATTCTAAATGGTGGAACATTCACTAATGTATATGGTGGAGGAAACCAAACATCACTTGATTATACAAACGTATATTTAAGAGGAGCAGAAGTTGGAACATTATATGGTGGTTCTAACCAAAGTGGTGATGTATTAATTACAAGTGTAAATATAGAATCTGGAGAAGTTAATACTGTATATGGTGGTAATAACAGTGGTGGAACTTGTGGAATAGCAAAAACTACCGTAAAAGGAGCAAAAATAAATACTGCTTTATATGGTGGAGGAAACGAAGTTTATACTACTGAAACAGATGTTAGAATTCAAAATGTTACAAATACAGTTCCAGCCGTATATGGTGGAGGAAACTCTGCTGGTGTAGGAACTTCAAATGTTAGATTGCTTTCAGTAAACTCTGCAAATAATATAAATATTACTGATTTATATGGAGGCTCTAATCAAACTGGTGATGTTACTACTGTAAACATTGAAATAAATCATGGTACTATTGGAACTGTTTATGGTTCAAATAATGCCGGTGGTAAAACATCAACAACAAATATAACAGTTAATAATGGAACAATTACTACACTATATGGTGGTGGTAATGCTGCGCAAGCCGACAATACTAATATAACAATGGTTAATGGTACATATACTAACGTATATGGTGGCGGCAAAGGTGAAGGTGCAATAGTTAATCAAAATACTAATGTATTATTTAATGGTGGAACAATTTCTGGAACTCTATTCGGTGGTGGAAATGCTGGTGAAGTTCTTGGAGATACAAGCATTGTAATTAATAGAACATCAAATGCAACAACTGTTGCTAATGTATATGGTGGAGGAAACCAAGCTGCAGTTGATGGAGACACAACTGTTACACTAAATAATGGTTCAATTACAGGAACTCTATTTGGTGGAGGAAATGAAGGAGATGTTCAAGGATCAACAACATTAAATATCAATGGCGGTTCTATTAACTTAGTATATGGTGGAGGAAACCAAGCCGGTGTAGATGAAAATACTACAATTACTATGGTTGGTGGAACAATTACTACTAATTTGTTTGGTGGAGGAAACGCTGGAGATGTTGGTGGAAATACATCAATTGCATATAGTGGTGGTAGTGTTAGTACAATGTATGGTGGAGGAAATGAAGCCGAAGTTGAAGGAAATACTACAATTACAATAGATGGCGGAACAATTAATACAGCCGTATATGGTGGAGGAAATGAAGGTGCTGTTAACGGAGATGCAAATATAACAGTAACAAATTCAGCAACTACTATTCCTGTTATATATGGTGGAGGAAAATCAGCTGGAGCATCAAATACACATATTAATATTAATGAAGTTCAAGGAAATAATTATATTAATATTGGAAGTGTATATGGCGGTTCTAATCAAGCTGGTAATATTGATTCTACAAATATAACAGTTAATACAGGCGTTATTGGATATATATATGGTGGTAATAACGCCGGAGGTGTATCGGATAATACTAATATTGTTTATAATGATGGTACTGTTGGTACTATATATGGTGGAGGAAACCAAGCTGAAGTTAATAATACATCAATAACAGTAAATGGTGGAAATATTGATAGCGTATATGGTGGATGTAATGCAGCTACTACAAACGAAGATACATATGTAACTATTAACGGTGGAACATATACATCAAATATATTTGGTGGAGGAAATGCCGGAGGTGTACTTGGAGATACTCATGTAGTATTAGTATCAAATAGTGGAACTATTCCTAATGTATTCGGTGGAGGAAACTCAGCCGGAGCAACTAATACATATGTAAATATCAATGTATCACCAACTGGTGGAGTTACTGTTGGAAATCTATATGGTGGTTCTAACCAAACTGGTGATATAACTTCAACAAATGTTACTAAAAATGCTGGTACTGTTACTAACTTATATGGTGGTAATAATGCCGGCGGTACAGTAACTACAACAGAAGTCATTATAAATGGTGGAGATGTAACAAATAATCTATTTGGCGGAGGAAACTCAGCTGAAGTAGGAGACTCTAATATTACACTTAACAATGGAACAATTAAGAGTATTTATGGTGGTGGTAACTTAGCACAAATCACTGGAGATACTACTGTTAGAGTAACAGGAGGAATTGTTCTTGAAAATGTATTTGGCGGCGGACGTTTAGGAGAAGTACTTGGAGATACAGATGTACTTGTTAATAATGGCTTAATATCTGGCAGCGTTTATGCTGCTGGTGATGGTAGTTCAGCAATAGTAAATGGAGATACTAAAGTAAGAATTGGTGGCAATTCTGTTATTGGAAACTCTTCATGTACTTTACCAAGTGCTTGTTCAGTATTTGGTGGTGGTAATGCTGCTAAAACTGGTACAGAAAGTCAAAATTCTTCACAAGCAATAGTAGAAATTGCTGGTGGTACTATATATGGAAACGTATATGGTGGTGCAAATACTTCTAAAGTATGTGGTACTACTATGGTTGATATAGGAGCAGATGTTACTACAACATCAGAATTTACTAAAGCACCAATACATATTAAGGGAACTGTATTTGGTGGTGGTGAAGCAAATGCTAGTGGTTCTGCTTTATATGACTGGACATTCGTAAGTGTAACAAATGGAATTGATGTTAATATAAATGGAGCAAATTATGACTTAGATATAGATGGATCTATATTTGGTAGTGGTAATGCTTCAACAACAACAGGTGTAAGTACAGTTACTATTAAGAACTTTGGTTCTTATGGAGCACCTAAAAAATGTATATCTATTCAAAGAACAAATTTATTAACAATAGATAATTCTGCAATAGCATTACATGGTGCAGCCGATAGAACAAATGATTACTCTGATGTTGAATTTACTCTATCATTAATTGATGAAGTAGATTTAATGAATAATTCAACATTATATTTAGAAACTGGAACAAATATAGTTCAAAAATTCAAGAGTTTAACAGCTAGTGGAGAAGTTGCTAGAGTTACAATTGATAGTGAAAATAAAACAGTTTCTAAGAATGTTGATAATAGATTATATGTTATTTCTGGTAAAAATATTAATATTGCTAAAAATGCTAATGTTTCTACGCCAGGTGAAGTAACAGGTATGACATTCTTCGGAATGTATAAATACAACGCAGATGGTACTGTTAATGTAGGTATTTATGATAAATATGATTTTGATCAAGAATTAGATTGGTCTGGAATATTCCCTTATGGTTCTTATGTTTTAGGTCTTCATAAAACAAATCATGATATAGAAGTTGATGGTTTCTATACAAATGTTATGAATGAAACTACTATGGATAATACAATCGAATATATTGAACCAACACCACCTGCCAGTGCAGAATATATGTGGGTTGTTGGTAAGAGTGTTATTTCTTATGAAGTAGACTTAGTAGCATCTAAGTATTCAACATTAGGTACTTCAGAGTTGTTATTAAGAGACTTTACTTTACCAAATACTTCATTTGAAATATTATCAGTTGACTATGGTATGTTAAACGAAACAATTACACTTACTGATAAGAATCTCGTACCAAGAGTTGCTCAAACCGAAGAAGACGCTGATAGTATAATGTCACTTAGTATGGAAACAAGTAACACTGGATGGTTAGTAAATGGTTATACTGAATTTAGAAATAGTCCACAAGAAGAAACTTCAGGAACTATTAACTATATTGGTGGTAACAATACATTAACACCATCATTACTATTCTGCTTACACCATGCTAAAAATATAGCAACAGCAGGTGATATGGGTAGTGTAACTATTCAATTGTTAGCTGTTACTCAATTAGATGATTTAAATAAACAAATTGAAAGACTTGCTATCACAGTAAATATGTCTAGAGTATTATATACAACAGCTGATTATGAAGGTGCTATGACAGCAGGAAGAAAATATGAATTATTTACAAGTACTGCTACAAATATTACATCTTCAGCATCAATTAGTGCATACTTTGCATTATTTAACACAGGAGCTTCAGTTTATAGAGAAGGATATTATAGAACATTAGTATCAAATTATGTTTTACCATTAGGAACTAAGATTACAATGCTAGACCTAAGTGGTGATCGTGTTGACTACTATTATCACGTTATTAGTGCTAGTGATGTCGCGAATGCGCAACAGCAATTGCAGAATGAAGGTGATATTCAATATCTTCTTTCAATGTTTGAAGTTATGGGAGCTCAAAATAGTGGAGTTTACTATAACGATGCAATTAAGAATGTTGAATATTATGATGAAAATGCAACAACTAGTGATGAAGAGTTTATATTCATATTAGATTTTGATGATACGAATATTACTGAAGATCAATTAGGATGTTCTCTATTAATAGAGATGCTTGATGCGGATGGTGAAACTGTTAATACAGTTTTAGGTCCACAACAAGGTAATATGGTATATAATATATATGCTAATAAAGATGCAGTTATAGATATTGAAGGATCATTAAATGATGATACAATCTATAGTGGAGAATCAGTTACTATGGATGTAACAATTGATTATACGCAAAGTCAAACATCTGGTGTAGTTGTTTATGATACTCACTTATTTGATCAAAAATTAGGTATTAAGATATCTCTTATAAATTCAGATGGTGAAGTAGTAACAGGAACATCTTTATTAGGTTTGTACTATTCAATTGGAGAAACAAAATATTATCCAAATATTGATGGTACAACGAGAATTAAAATTGCTGAAAGAGTTGATAGTGTTGAAAAATGGATAGTTTTAAATACTAGTACATCTAAGTTAGCAACTGGTAATTATAAAATAAGGATTGAATCTTTTGGTTCACCAGATGGCATTTACTATGGTCTTAATTCTTCAGATGTGGTAGAATTAGATATAGAAATAATAAATGAAATCTATGGACTTGATGCTCATGTAGATCCAAAAGAGATGATTATTCATGCAGATACTGGATTAAATGCTAAAGATACTGATACAAGTACTTATGTATTTAGTTATAATTCAGGATTAAGTAGTCCAAGCATTCATTTGAAAATGTATAGAAGAGATTATACTGAAGAAACAACTACTGAATATCATTTAGTAGATGCAGCTGATTTCTTTGATAGTGCTCTTGGCTCAACAAGCAATGAAAAAGAGTATGTAATTATAAATAATCCAGTTAATAATAGTTCTTATACATTTAATACAAAAGAAGATTTATTAACAGGAACTTATAAATTAGAATTTATATTATATGATACTGATTCACCAATTGGATCAATAGAAAAGTATATAGTTATTAAGTAGGAAGGATGATAAAATGAAAGAATTGACAAACAAAGAATTATTAGAGACTTATGAATTATTGAAGAAAATCATTAAATCATTAGAAAAGAGTAAGGAGGAAGTTACTCATGATTGATAAACTTCAAAAAGAATTTGATGAAATTACTGCAAACTTAGAAATCCTTCCTACTAATAATGCTAAAAATGTAGAAAAATATATTGAATATATTGATGGATATCTTAAAAAGTATCAAGAAATGTTCAAAGATGCAGAAAGTGAAATTAATGCAAGATATAGTGAAACTTTAAGCAAATATTCTACATTAAAATTTGAAGAAGGAAATATAAGTATTAATTATGGTTCATTTAAATTATCTGATAGTAGGGTACAATCAGATGAAAAAATGAATTTACCATATTTATTCTATAAATTAAGAAATTCAACTAGTCAAAATTTGCAAGAAGTAAATAAAATTATATTTGAAATACATGATAGTTTTAAAAATGCTGGAGTAGTATTAACAGAAAAAGATTTCGATATATCTGAAAATGTTAATCTATATATGAAAACTTTACTTTCAAATAGTGATGTTATTCAAGATGTTTTCAACAATATTTTTTGGAAAACATCTAATCTTCTAGGACAAATAGAAATTAACTATAGATATTTATATAACAAATATAAAAGCAAAATAGATGATTATTATAAACAAAAATATGCAAATTTTGATTATGATAAATATCTTAATTCTCATAGAGATTTAGTTACTTCAAATGAATTAGCTAAGCATAGTAGTTTAAAATACATTTATGATTTATTTATAAATGGTACATATGAAGTAGAAGATTTTGTTAGTGAAAGTAGAGTTCAAAATCTATTTAATAAAGTATTAGCAGATTCTTCTTCTGATAGAAACTATGAAAGTTTAATTAAATTAAAAGGTTCATTAATGGAATATAAAACTTATTTAGATTTTGAATATATTATTAAAGATTTTAAAGAATTATATTCTCATAAAGAAGAATATAAAGATTTATTTAGTAATAAGATAAAAGAAATAAATAAGAAAGAATCTTCAATAGCAGGATTTAATAAAAAAATTAATAAAACAGGTTTATTTAAACTTAATAAGAAGAAAAAAGAAGCTGCTATTACTGAAAGAAATAAACTTATTGATGAATTAATAAATGATTATAAAGAATTAGATGAATTAAGAATAAAAGATTGCATATATAATTATGTAACTCCTGAAACAAGTTTATATAATATATTAGTATTTACATCTTATAATTTAGTATATTTTGTTGGTTTACTTGAAAAAACAGGTGAAGAAATAAATGTAGATGTTGTTAATAAAAATATGCTTAATCTACAAAAGTATTTATATGATTATCATAAAGATATAATTAACAATATATATATTGAAGAAGATAAACAAATTGATAAAATAATTGTTGAAATGTATAAAAGAAATAGTATTGTGTTAACAGAAGATGATATTAGTATTGATAATATTAATAAATATTTAGATTCTGTTAATAAATTAATAGTATATTTTGATGTTTATACGGTTATGATTAATTTAAAAGATGTAGATTTTATATTAAAGGTACCAAATGTACTTAAAAAATAGGTGAGGTGAATATGAAAAAAATATTAGATTTTTTTAAGGGAACAATCATTACAATTTGGGTATTTATTGCTATTGTAACAACAGCATATTTAATATTCTTTAATGATTTTAGTGTAAGTCAAATAGGAGATCTTTCAATATTTATTGTTGATAGTGATAGATTAGAACCTGAATTTAAAAAGAATGATATTCTTGTTGTAAAAAGAGCTACAGAATCAGCATATAAAAAGGGAGATTTCGCATTTTTCTATTTAGATACTGCTAATGATGGTAACTATATAAATTATGCTGAAATCACTGATATTGAGGTTCTTGACCATGCTGAAGATACATATCATTTTGGAGATAATGATGCTGTTTCATATGGTAGTTTAATTGGTCCAGTTAATGGAACTATTAAATACGGAAAAGTAGGATTTATATTAAGAATATTCTCATCTAGAATAGGTTTCTTATTCTTAATTATTTTACCTACATTATTTGCTTTAGTTTATGAAATATTCTCAATTGTAGAAGAAGCAAAAGCTGAGGCAAAAGCAGAGGCTAAAGCCGCTGCAGCACCAGAAAGTGAGAAAAATGAAGGATAACTTCAAAAAAATTATATGGCTATTAGTTTTTATAATGGTTTTTGCATCATTTATTGTTTTTGCTGACACATTAGCATTATTTGAAACAAATGCTACAGGAGAAGCAAAAATGGATATAGGTAAATGGATTATTAAAATTAGTAATGTTGATATTACTAGTGGAAATTCACAAAACATTGTAATTGATAGTTTTACATATGAAGGTAACTCAAATGTTGCCGCAAATAAAATAGCGCCTGGAACAAGTGCGTATTTTGACTTGGTTGTTGATGCATCCGAATGCGATGTATCTGTTAAATATGATATTACATTTAATTTTGATCAAGTAACATATGCAGATAATATTGGATTCAGTGTTGCTGAAGTAGGCGGGGATAGTGTTGTTAGAACTGCTGAAAATACTTATTCAGGAATAATTGATTTAGATACTATTGAAGCAGGGGATGTAGTTACTTTAAGGGTATCTATGAATTGGGATAATATTGAAAGCTATAATACTAATGATACTGAACTTGGAATTGTTAGAGATAGCAAATTAGCATTACCAATAACTGTTAATGCTATCCAATATTTAGGAGAAACTCTAACAGAATATCAAGAGCCTACTAACTCAACTAATCAAGGAAATTAATAATAGGAAGGGATAATATGTCATTCATTAAGAAATTTTTAAAACTAATTGTTGATATTTTAACATTTGTTGTTTTCATAGTGCTTATCATTATTATTTTTTCAAAAATGAAAATGATGTTTTCTGGAAATGACTATTTTGAAGTGGCTGGATATTCAGTATTTACAGTTAAAACTGGTAGTATGGAACCAGTTATAAAGCAAAATGATGTTATTTTAGTAAAGACTCAAGATTTCTATGAAGTAGACGATATTATCACTTATAAAGAGGGTAAAAGTTATATAACACATAGAATTATATCTGTAAGAGGACATGACATTATTACTCAAGGTGATGCTAATAATGCTAAAGATTCTTCTATAACAGATGATGTTGTAATAGGTAAGGTAGTAAAAATATTCTCAAATATGGGAATATGGCAAAAAATATTTACTACACCAAAGATTATAATTATGATTTTTGCTACTTTAATTCTATTTGATATAGCTATATCTTATAAAGGAATTAGAAAAAAACAAAATATTAAGATGGTTGATAAATTAAGAGATGTTTCTTTTGAAAAAATATTAAATATAGAAGACGCACCAAAATTAACTAAAGAAGAAATTAAAGTTCTTAAAAATAAAACTAAAAAAGTTCAAAAAGGTGAAGATGTTAAATTTGATAAAAAAGAGAAGCAATTTATTAACTATACTATTAGATTAGATTTAGGAGAACTAAAAAAAGAAATAGATAATAATGTAAATGGAGAGGATTAATGGTTAAAGACTTTTTAAAGAAATTTGATACACAAAGATTCACATTCGTGGGTAAAATTATATTAATTTTATTCATTTGTGTCGTTATTTTCAATTTGGTTGATAAAGCAAATTCAAGATATGAATCTGAAGCAAATGTTAGTGCTGAAGCAAGTGTAGCATTTTTTGTAGTTGATCAAGGAACATATGAAGGATCAATTTCTTTAACAGGTCTTGAACCAAGTACTCAACCATTTTATTATACATTTTATGTTAGAAACTATGATGAAGCTGGTTATAGAACGGATGTTAATTTGACATATGACATTAAAGTTGAAACAACAACAAACTTACCACTTACTTATGAAATTATAAGAAATCAAAGCTTTAGCAGTTCTTATACTAACTTATTAACAAATTGGACTACTAGACAAGATGATAATGACGTTTTCTATAAAACATCAAATATTTTGGGTACTTATAGCTTTGGACATGCCGCTAATCAAGTTGACCAATATACTATAAAAGTAAACTTTCCAATTTCATATAAAGATTATCCAGAATATCAAGGTTCTATCGAGTTATTTTCTATTATAATTAATGCAACTCAAGTTGCATAATCTTTTTTTATATGCTATAATTTTTATGATTGGAGAATAGCAAATGAAGAAGAAAAAACTTATCATAATGATACTAATTATTTGTATGATAGTTATTCCTTTTAGTTTTACTTTGGGTCGATATGTTACTGAAAATATAAAAGATTATATTATGGAAACAAATCATTTCTTCTTCAATAGCGACAAATTGAAATCAGGTGGAATCACTTATGAAGTTAATAACTGGGGTGGTGCTGATGTTTTTGAAATTCAATTTGAACTTAACAATCACAAAAATAATATCTTAACTAGTGAAGGTGATATCGAATATTCATTATCATTAGATTATGATGAAAATGATACTATTTGTAGTTTAAGCAGTACTAGTGGAACTATTTATGAAGATGAAAAAACAGACAATTTTACATTAACAGTTACTCCACGAAGAGTATTTGATGATGAAGAATCAGTTTATGTTACTGTTAATGCTGTTTCATCAAGCCCTTATGTAAAAACATTAAGTGCAACATATATAATTACCGTTGGTAAAAGAGGTATATCATATCAAATAACAGATAGTGTTAACTCACCATATTTAATGTTTTCTATTACTAATGCAATTGATACATATGTTGTTAGAACAGCGTTTTTAGGTCATGCAGTTGGTAGTATTGTTACTTCAGCAGAATATGTTGCTTTGTCTGATTCTGATAAAGCAAAATGTGCATCACAAGTAATAACACTTTCTTGGAATCCTCAAGATGTAGTAATAGATACAACAAGTAATATTGTAACAAGTAGTTCATCTACTTTTACAACATCTGTTTATAATGGAATATCATATATAAACTCTATAACTTTCCCGGTTGATATATTGAGTAGTACAGAAGTAAGATTTTATAAAAGGAATGTTGCTGTAAACTATACTTATCCGTTTGTTTATCCATCATCAATAGTAACATTTAATGCTTCTTAGGAGGAAATATGGATTGTATATTTGAAGAATATATAAAATTTGTTGAAAATTTCCTTATTAATTACTTTAAATTATTATTATCAGGGGAGTATGAAAGAAGTTTGATTAGACCTTTCATTAATAGATATATAGATGTTAGATATTATAATCAATTTTCTTTTGTTAAAGAACCAACATTTACTCAAAAATTAAATAAAGAGTTAAATAATGTTGCTAAAGAAGTAATGAGTGAGAATGAAGATAAAGTTGAAAAGGTAAAGAACATCTTTGCCTTATTTGGCTATGTTTTATACATAGATGGCTGCTTTAGTTATTCAAATATTAGTACATTAACAAAATCATTATTTAATGACACAAATATTAAGTTAACATATAGTGATAAAACTAAAGCTAGTGTTACAGAATTAATAAGAGACTTCACTGAAAAGAAAAATGAATTCTTTAAATTATTTGATACAGATGAATTTTTCTTAAAAGGAAGAAAATTAAATGGAAATATATATTATGTAGATTTAGGTAATAATTGTCATATATCTAAACTATATAGTGAATATGCTATTGAAAAAGCATATAATTCAGAAGTAGTAGTAGAAAATAGAACATATCTTATGTTGATAATGTTAACTACTAAAGTACTTGCCGAAGCAATAGCACTTAATTTTGATAATACTTATGTAATAGATTTTCCAGAAACATTATTAGAAAAGCAAAAGAAAATCATGAAATATTTAAAATTATTAGATAATGATCTATTAAGAAATAAAGTAGAATTAAAATTTGATTATTCTACTTATAGAAATAGAGTATTGAAGAAAGAAATAAATAAATTAATAAATAAAGATTATAGTGTAAGTATTGAACTTGATGATACATTTGATAGTGATTTTGATAGTTTAGTATTATTTAGTCATATATTTATTAATAAGAAGAAAAAGTATTATCAAAATGTAATAGAGAATAAAGAGGAATATAATTTAAATATAGTGGAGGTGTGATATGCAGACATTTTTAAAATTCTTTTATGAAATATTGTCACAATTCTTTTCTGGACTTAGTACAATAGTAAAAGGTCTATTTAATGGAATTGCTAAAATATTTAATTTTAAAAGTTATATTAATATAGCAAAGAATTATAAAAATGATTTCAATACTGGTGAATGGTTCTTATTTGCAATAGCAATATTATTAATGATTATTATTATTGGATTGATAGTATTGTTAGTAGTTTATTTAATAAGAAAATATATTAGATTTAGAAAAACAGTAGTAGAACAAGAATCAATGCTTGAAGAGATTTCAGAATTAAATAATAAAGTTGCTACATTAGTTCAAGAAAAAGAAGAAATACTTGCTATGAAAGTATCACATCTTGGGCTTAAACCTAATGAATCAGATACTACTGGTACAGTAGGTGAAAATGGTGAAGTATCAAGTGAAGGCGAAGAAGAAATTGATACTAATACATCAATAAGATTTGCAAAATTACATGATGTTGATATTCAATATGCAGATTATAAAATACCTGATTATGGTAATAACTTTACTTTATCAGAATTAGTTGAGTTATTTAGAAACTTTGCAGCAAGTCAATTAGGTTTATATTATAAGAGTGAAATGATTAGATTGTTCTTATCAGCATTAGGATGTACAAAGCTTGTTATCTTACAAGGTATCTCTGGTACTGGTAAAACATCACTAGCATATGCTTGGGGAAAATTCTTAAAACACGATTCATGTGTTGCTTCTGTTCAACCATCATGGCGTGATAGATCAGAACTTTTTGGATACTTCAATGAATTTACTAAAAAGTTTAATGAAACAGATATTTTAAAAACATTATATGAAGCAGGATATACTGATGATATACATACAATAATCCTAGACGAAATGAACATCTCACGTGTAGAGTACTATTTCGCTGAAATGCTATCTATACTAGAGATGCCTAACCAAGATGAATGGATTGTTGAAGTTGTTTCTTCAGGATGGCCAAGCGATCCAATACACTTAAAGAGTGGTAAATTAAAAATACCACCAAACTGTTGGTACATCGGTACAATCAATAACGATGACTCAACATTTATGGTAACAGATAAAGTGTACGACCGTGCTATGCCAATAGATATCAATGATAAAGGTCAAGTATTTGAGCCAACATCAGTACCAGCTCAAGATATAAATTATTCTTATTTAAATAAGCTATATCAAGAAGCAATTGAGAATAATCCAATGTCTGATGAAATGTTACAAAAGATTGAAGAAATGGATGATTATGTTATTCAACACTTCAGAATTGCTTTTGGTAACAGAATTGTTGCTCATATGAAAAAATTTGTACCAATTTACGTAGCTTGCGGTGGAGAAGAAGTAGATGGGGTTGACTACTTTATAGCAAGAAAAATCTTACGTAAATTCGAACAATTAAATATTTCATTTATTCGTGATGAAATAGATGGTTTTGTAGATTTCTTAAATAAAGAATTCGGACAAGACAAAATGAAAGAATGTATAGAATATGTGCTAAGACTTAAGAAATTAGCATAGAAAGGATAAAAAGGGTAATATGCAAGATGATTTAAAGATATATAATTTGTATAGGAATTCTGATGCTTCTAAAGTTGATAAATTTGATGCATCATTAAAATCATCATATTCAATAGCTGCAAATTATGAGAAAATTGAAGCTGATTTTGCTTGGTTGGATATAATGGAAGATACAATTAAATATCTTGATAATATCTTAAGAAATCCAAATAGATTTATCATTAATGATGAGGAAGTTGTTAATGTAGAACAAGCTAGACGTATTACAGTTGAGAGTATTAAACATCTTGCAAAACATACCAATTATATTCAAGAAATAGAAGATAATGGTGATGTTAGACCTTCAAAAGTATTAAATATTAATAAAGATGAAAGTTTTAATACTTACGAAAATAGATTAATTTATACTTTAATTAATAATATGAGAACATTCATAGATTTTAAGGAAAGTAAAAATATAACTGCGTCTTCATTAAAAGATGAAAAGAAATGTGAATATACAGGGGTTACTAAGATTGGAACAGAAAAAATTAGTTATAGTTTTGTTTTAAATGCTAAAACAAATGTTGATAAAAAAGATGGCTTTAAAAATGGTATGAGTGTTGAACAAAGAATTGCTAGATTAAAACTAAGAATCTCTGATTTAACAAATATGCCAGTATATGTTGCTCTTGCAAAAGAACACGTTGCTAAGGTAATACCACCTATTAAGAAAACCAACTTAATTCTTAAGAATACAAACTTTCAATATGCAATGAAATTATGGGATTTCATACAAAACTATATTAAAGATGAAGATACTGTAATAAGGGATAAAAGGGTAATTGAGGAAGATGTGAAACTAAAAGAAATGTTAGATGATGCTTTTTTATTAAATTATTTAGCAGTGTCTAGTATCAATAATAACGAAGATGAAATGGATACACAGGCTAGAGCTGAAGCAGTTGAAAGTTTAACAAATAAAATGATTGAAAAAATAGTTCAATTAAATGCTGATTTACCTGTTGATAAGATGTTAGAATCTATAGGTGAAAAGATAGCAGTTGTTAAGAATAAGAAAGAAGCATCACTAGCAGAACTAGAGAAAAAATATAATGAAAGAATTCAATTATTTATTGATAAAATAAATGAATTTAGTTTTAGGTGATGCCATATGAAGAAATTAAAAGAACTTAGAGATAAAATTGCTAATAATAAGCCCTTAAATATAATTTTAAGCATAATTAAATTTATTATTTATGCTTTTTTGGTATTGTTATTAATTACTATTTTTGTTCAAAAAATATCTCAAAATAAAAAGACTATTGGTGGATTTATGATTTTTACAGTAGCATCTGAATCAATGGTTCCTGAATATAATGTAGGAGATATAATTTTTACTAAAAAGGTTAGTGAAGATGAATTAAAAATAGGTGATAATATTACATATTTAGGTAGTGAAGGATCTGTTAATGGATTAGTTATTACACACAAATTAGTTGAAATAGAGGAAGAAAATGGACAAAAAATATTTACTACAAAAGGTTTAGTTAATATTATTCCAGATCCTCCAATTGTATATGGACAAATATATGGTAAAGTTGTTTATAAAACAGCTATACTTAGTTATATAGGTAGAGTAATAAACAATAAATATGTTTATTATATTTCATTTATAGTTATAGGACTAATTGTATCAATAGAAGTAGTTGCGGCTATATTTGAATCTAAGAGAGAGGATGATGCGAATGGATGAAAAAAAGAAAAGTAAATCCCTCTTCTTAAGGGCCCTAAAAAAGATAAAAATTAGTCATTTAATTATATTAGCATTATTATTAATAGGTAATACATATGCATGGTTTATATATATTGATACTGTTAGTAATAGTGTGGATGTACATATCAAAGCATGGAATATAGATTTATCTGATGATCAAGGTACTGTAACAGATACTGTAACGGTATTTGTAGATGCTGTATATCCTGGAATGACTACATATGAAAAAGAAATAACAGTTAGTAATTATAGCGATTTAAATGCAACTGTTACATATGATGTTTTATCTGTAGAAATAATGGGGGAAAAGACTTATTCTGAAGAAGGAAAAATAGAATATAATCTAGCTCACTCATATGATGACCCAACTAGTGAAGAATTAGTAAGCAAGTTAGCTAATGATTATCCATTTACAATCACATTTGATATAGATAATCCACACTTAGCAGCTGTTACTGGTGTAGCAACATATACTATTAGAATTGCATGGGATTATGAATCAGGAAATGATACATTAGATACATATTGGGGTGAAAAAGCATATGATTTTATTAATGAATCATCTGGAGATCCTTGTATAAGACTTGATATCAAAATAAAAATACAACAAGATGACCAATAGTTATTGTTAGAAATCTTGCTGTATTTTTGTTTGTTTAAAATTATTGTTTTTGTATTACATTTAAATTAACTTTAAAAGCAGCTATACCATTAGAAGTTGTTTCAGTATCTTCAGCATTATCCATAGTTTGAGTATCTACATTATCATTCCATTCAACATAGAATCTAATAGAAGTAACTTTATCTGTAGCATTTACTAAAACATCATCAGTAATGTCATTTCCAATAGTATAAACATAGTTGATTTCACCAATAGTATATTTAGTGATAACTAAGTCATCTACATCATTACCATCAGCATAATCAATGTTAAGAGTATATGTATAAGATACATCAGTACCTGTACCATCTATAATAATATCAAAGTAACCTTCAGATGTAGGAGCAATAACATCTTCTTTAATATTCTCAGTTCCTTCAAAAACAGGGACAATTAGATTAGTAAAGTTAGAGTTTTCCTTAACATCTTGATCATTTACTAAAATATTCCATCTAGCAATAGTAAAACTTGCATCTGTATCAGCAGTAGTAACATATTTAGCATATGTAGCTTGCATTAAAGACACACAATAAAATAGGCATATCAAAGCTACAAAAAACAAAATTTTCTTTTTTATTTTCATAAACTAGACTCCTCCCATTCTATCTTTAATTTAATTATAGGCTGTTTTCAAGAGTATTAACAACGAATAATAAGTAATTTTACTATCATATTTACACTTTTAATATACATTTTATAATGGTATAATTGATATGATAAGATAGGTGACTATATGAAAAAGTTTTTAGCTGTTTTAAAAGAAAAAAATATAGGAGCAGGTTATTTGTATTTTTATATACACTTTATTACTGAAGTTGTATGCTTTTATTTACTATATAAAATACATGGAAACTCCTATTTATTATGGATAATTCCTTTAGTTTATGATGCTTTAGCATTTGTACCTCAATCAATATTTGGATACTTTGCTGATAAACATAAGAATATTAATTTGGGATTAATTGGTGTAGTATTTTTAACTATATCAATGCCAATATATTTCTTATTTCATACACCATATCTAGCAATTGTAATATTATGTATAGGTAATGCATTATTACATGTAGAAGGTGCTGAAACAACATTAAGAAGTTCTAATGGAAAGCTAGCTAGTCCTGCTATTTTTGTAGGAGGTGGATCTTTTGGTGTTGTTACTGGAAGATTACTCGCAGGAACAAGAATTACATATCTGCTATTAGTATTCTTCTCATTAACAATGATTCCTTTTATCTTATTAGCTGATTATTATAAAAAAGATACATTTAAAGATAAAAATCCATGTAAAAACTTCAATTATTATAATAAAGATATGAATATTAAATTAGTTATTTTATTTGCAGTACTTATCGTAGTAGTAAGAGCATATATGGGTTATGGAATACCAACTTCATGGAATAAAACAACTTTAGAAACTATTCTACTATTTAGTATTATGGGAGTAGGTAAATGTTTAGGTGGAATAATGTGTGATTTAATAGGTATTAGAAAAACTGCTATTTTAAGTATAGTTTGTTCATTACCATTTTTATTATTTGGTGATAAAGTTATGTTAGTTTCATTGTTTGGAATAATGTTATTTAGTATGACAATGTCAGTTACTTTAGGAATACTAGTATCAACATTAAAGAAAGCACCAGGACTTGCTTTTGGTCTTACAACAATAGGCTTATTTCTAGGTACAGCCCCTATATTTTTTATTAAATTTACAACACTTTTGGCTAATTGTATATTGATAACTGTATTAACAGCTGTTTGTCTAATAATGGCTTTAAAAATAACTCCTAAGGAGGCTAAAAAATGATAGATTTTAAAATGACAAGTGATTTATTTAATAGCGTAAAAGTTCCGCTATTTATAACAATATTTATTATTGTATTAATAGTATTAGTAACAATTTATTTTGTATCAAAGGAGGTTAAAAAATGATTTTAGATTTAATGCCAGATTTTTCAACAGTATTAATGGCAAGCCCAATATTTGTATATACTTTATCAGCTATTATTATTGCCATAGCTGTAGTAATAACAATAAAGTTTATTAATAAGAATAAAGAAGAGGAAAAAAGTGATAATTATGAGAACATTGAAAATAAGAATAATTAACTTTTTATTAACAATTATTTTATTTATGCCATTAGCTGTTTTGGCTGACGGAGCATCACCTGGATTTGTTAAATATGAAGCATATATAAGCGATAAAGATGGTGCTAGTTTATATGAATCAAACACAGAAAATAATGTCTTTACTAAAACTGACAAGTTATTAAAATATAATACTGATGTTTTAATTATTGATGAAATAAAAGTATCTGAAAATTTATATTATGGAAAAATTGAGAATGATTCTGAAGATTATAATGATTATTATTATATTAATTTAAATAAAATATCAATCCGTAAGAATGAATATACATATAATGATTTGGTAAATTTAATGAGTGAAGATGGCGGCCCAGCAGAAGAGTGGATATACGATCAGGTTTTTTATGAATCAAATATAATTACTCTAGAAGAAATTGATGTATATAAAGGGCCTTCTAAAAAATATGAAATTTATAAAACTGTTGGCAAAGATTCTAATATGAAAATTAAGGGTCAATTAGAAAATCATTATTATGTTGAAGGAGATAATGTAAAAGGGTGGATTGAAAAAGACACATTATTTGTTGAAAAAGAGAATAATAAAATTATTTTTGCATATGATACTGAAACATATAATAATTTATTAATTTTAGGTGGAAAAAAGGAAGAAACTATAATACCTACTGGTACGATTATTGATTCTTATCTTGAATATATAGATGATGAAAATGAAGATAATTCTATGTATAAAGTAAAATATAATGGTGAGGATTATTGGATTAAAACTGATACAGTAGGGTACTATAATACAGAAAGTATAATACTTATTGATACAATATCTGGATATGATGATATAAATGGGGAAACTATAGGAGAAATCCCATATAATACCGAATTTAAAAACTATTACTATATAAGAACTGATGTAAGTTATGATAGTGAAGACTATTGGTATCTTGTTGAATATAATAATAAAAAATATTGGATTAATGATTCTGAGCAAAAAATACAAGGTGAAATAGTAGAACCTTGGTATTCTGAAAATTGTGAGTCATTTGAAGAAGACAAAGAATTGTATGAAAAAGTAGAAGGAAAAGCATCTACAAAGATAATACCTGCTGGCACAAGAATATGTCCAAAATATACATATGGTAAATGGTATTATATAAATACAAAAAAATATAATGGCTGGATAATATATGATAATTATTTCAGTGAAAATGATGATGAAGAATCAAATACAAATTTTGATGTGAATGAAACAAATGAATCTACACCTAGATCAAGCAATGAAACTAATGAACCAGATGTAGTTGTAGTTGATAATAAATTATCTAAAAAAGAAACAATAATAATTGGTGTTATTACAACAGTATTATCATCATTATTTGTATTAGGAATGATATTATTAGTTAATAAAAATTCAAAAGTAAAAAAAGAAGCTGTTCAAGCAAACGTGGAGGCAAAAAATGAAAAAAATAATTAGTATTTTATTAACATTAGTATTATTATTACCACTTATAGTATTTGCTGATGGTGGTAGCCCAACATTTGCCCCATATGATGCATATGTAAGTAATAAAGATGGCGCTAGCCTATATGACTATGATTATGATGATGAATCATATAAAAAAACATCACATTTTCTTGAATATAACCATCAAATAAGAATTGAAGACGAAGAAGAAGTGGCTGATGGTGTTGTATATGGAAGAGTAGAATATGAAAATGCAGATGAAATTGAAGATTATTACATTAATATGAAAAATGTTAAACCTTTAAAAGATGAATATACATATGAAGATTTAAAAAAAGAATTTCTCGGTGAAGACTCAGATTATGCTGAAGATGATGTTTTCTATAATGACACTATAATTCTTGCTGAAGATTCAGTTATATATAAGGGTCCATCAAAAAAATATGATAAAACTGATAAAGTAATAAAAAAAGAAGTTCCAATTACTGAAAAAGCGATAATTGGAGATTGGGTTTATGTAGATGATGGAAGCGTTTCTGGTTGGATAATTGATAATCCAAGTGTAGTTATGGATAAAGAAGAATCATCATTATGGACAATTATTGAAACACCTGCTTTTACAAATCCAAAAAAATTAACTGGTAATCCAGATATAGTTATACCAAAGGATACAAAATTTGATAACGTATATAGTTACTATTATCATGTTGGAAACTCTGAGGATGAAGATGATTGGGATTGGTATGGAGCATATAGAGTAGAGTATGAAGGTAATATTTATTATATAAATGATGATGAATTAATAGCATTAAGCAGAAATAGTAATGAAAGAAGATTTACTTTTGATAAAACAGATTGCTATGATGAAATAAATGGTACAATTATTGCTACTATACCTGAAAATACTGAAGTTATACAAAAATATTATGCTGATAATGATAATAAAAATTCTTACCATGATGGAATGAGAGATGGCGATGAATGGATATATGTTGAATATAAAGGAAAAGGATACTGGGTTATTGAGGAAGGTAGATCAATTAATTTCTTCTCATTAGCAACATATAGTGATAGTAAAATAATGTTAGTTAGTGATTTTGATGCCTCTTTAACATTTGATCATAACAATGAACATCCTAATACTACAATTCCTGCTAATACACAAATAGAAGGTTATTATTATATGGATGATAATGCATATTATGTTGAATATAAAGGTAAAAAGTATTGGATAAATGAATCTGAAAGAGATATTTGCGATTATATAGATGATGATTGGAGTGAATACGAAGTAGAAAATGATATTCATCTATATGACAAAGTAAATGGTGAAAAGAATGATGTTATAATTCCTGAAGGAACAACAGTTAATATTAGATATGAGTATTATGATGAAGACGAAGAGAATAGAGATAATTCAACATATTGGTATTATGTAGATACTAAAAAATATAAAGGTTGGATTAATGAAAATGAAAATACTATGACTGAATTCAAAGAAGAATTAGCTAAGAGTCAAGTTAATGAAACAGTAGAAGACAAAAGAAAAAATTACATTAAACCATCAAAAGTTACTAGTGAACCAGATGTAGTTAAATCAGATAACAAATTATCTAAAAAAGAATTAATTATTATTTGTTCATTATCTGCAGTAATAGTAGCTTTATTGATAGTTGTAATAATATTATTAATTAATAAAAAGAAAAGAGAAAAACAAAATGTTGTTGAAGAACCTACTCCAGTAGCAGTAGCACCTGTAGAAACTTCAATAGAACCAGTTGAAACTCCAAGCGAAGTACCAACTGAAGTTGTAGAAGAAAAAGTAGAAGAAACTACTATGGTAGTTGAAACAAATAAAGAAGAGAATAAAGATGCCTAATATTAATTTTGCATTATATATGCTTATTTGTTTATCTTTAACAATAATAGTAGAAGTTTCAATAGCTTTACTATTAAAAGTTAGAACTAAATTAGATATAGTGAATATTATATTAGTTAATATTCTTACTAATCCATTATTAGTTTCTATGTGTAATTTAATAAGTATTAATTATGGACTAAAAATTGCTTATATATTCTTATTTATATTTGAAATAACAGTTGTATTTGTTGAAGGATTTATTTATAAGAAGTATTTAGATTTTAAAAAGATTAATCCATATGTATTATCTTTTATATTAAATCTATCATCATATTTATTTGGTCTATTAATAAACTTATTTATATAGTTTACATTAAAAGTTGCTTTAAGCAACTTTTTTATTTTATTTATGATAAAATCTATATAGGAGATAATTATGGAAATAATAGATTTATATGATGAAAATGGTAAAAAATTAAATAAAACATATTTAAGAGGAGATAGATCTTATAAATTTAATAAAAATGAACATATTCCGATTGTAATGATATTTATTGAAAATGATAAAGGTGAATATTTAATACAAAAGGCATCAGAAGAAAAGGGTAGTGTTTATTCATCTACTGGTGGACACGTAGATGCAGGAGAAGAACCTGATAATGCTATTATAAGAGAAGTTAAAGAAGAAATTGGTTTAGATATTAATTTAAAAGAAATTAAATACTTAGGTCATATTATCACAGGAGCACCTATTAGATTTTTATATTACTTAAAAAAAGATATAGATATTAATGAATTTACACCAGATAAATCTGAAGTTAAATATGTTAAATATATGAGTGAAAATGAAATAAATAATCTTATTCAAGAAGGATTATTTTTAGAAAGTCATGCTATATGTTTTAATAAAATATTAGAATATAAAGAAAAAGGAATTATATAATGAAAAAAACAGGTTATAGTCTATTTGAAATTATATTAGTTATAGCTATACTTGGATATTTTGCTTATAGTAATTATTATAAAGATGAGATTATTAAAGGAAATGATCCAATTGTTAGTTATGAAAAATCAAATATTCCTGATTATACTAATGAAAGTTATATTTATATTGATAATAATGAACCAAATTTTAATAAAGATGATATGAATACAACATCATTTGAAAATTATAGTGAATTAGATAGTTTAGGTAGATGTGGAGTTGCATATGCCAATCTTTCATATGAATTAATGCCAACAGAGCCAAGAGGTAATATAAGCTATATTAAGCCTTCTGGATGGAGAATATCTAAATATGATTGGATAGAAGGAGAATATTTATTTAATAGATGTCATTTAATTGCATATTCACTTGCTGGTGAAAATGATAATGTAAGAAATTTAATAACATGTACTAGATACTTAAATGCTACAACTATGCAAGATTTTGAAATAAAAGTAGCAAATTATATAAGAAAAACAAGAAACCATGTATTATATAGAGTAACACCTGTTTTTGAAGGTGAAAACCTAATAGCAAAAGGTGTTCAAATGGAAGCATATTCTATAGAAGATAATGGTGAAGGAATAAAATTTAATGTTTTTGCATATAATATTGAACCTAAAGTAAGAATAGATTATTTAACAGGAGAAAATAGTTTAATAGAAGAAAACTAGATTTTTATTAAAAAACGTTATATAATTGTTTCGTGGTGAAAAAAGAATGATTAAAAAAGCAAATAAATTTTTTCATTCTAAAAAGTTTATTGATTTTTTAGAAAAAGTAAAAAATTTCATAGTAGATAATAAACATATAATAATGCTTTGTGTTCCATTTATATTAATGGATATTTTTACTATGTTATTTATTACAAGTATTAATTATACAAATTATAAAATCTATGCCCCAATATTATTTAATATTTGTTGGATAGGTTTATTTGTTGGAATATCTCTTTCATTTAAAAAATGGATAGGAAAATTAATATATATTTTAATAAATTTATTATTTTTAACCATATTTATGGTAAATAATGTGTATTTTTCTATAATGAATACATTCTTTGATTTTAGTTTAGCTAATTCAATGGGTGAGGGAGCACCATATATATTAGATGCTTTAAAAACATGTAATCCATTTGTATATGTTGCTTTTATTATAATATTAGTAGCAATTATATGTAGTGTAAGAAATTTTCCAGTTGTTAAAAAGAATAATTTTCCATTACTAGGTATAGTAATAGGAACATTTATTGTATTGCATTTATTAATACCATTTACTTTAGGTAATGTTAATAAAGAATTAACTTGGTCAAGTTGGAGAAATGCTAGAAATATTTATGAAACATTTAATGATAGTAATAAAAGTATTAAAGTATGTGGTTTTTTTGAATATAATGTAAGAAGTTTTTATATTACATTCTTAAAACCTGAAGTATCTATTACAAAAGAAGAATTAGAATTCTTAGATTCAGCTTATGCAGAAGAATTAAATCCTAAAAATAAATATACTGGAAAATTTAAAGATAAAAATTTAATTATTATTCAACTTGAAGGAATGGATAGCTGGATTGTTAATAAAAATGATACTCCAACAATACATAATATGATGAATAATAGTATTAATTTTACAAAACATTATAGTTTCTATAATGGTGGTGGTAGTACATTTAATTCAGAATTTGCTATTAACACAGGATATGTAACACCATTCTCATATATAAGAAATGCTTATACATTTAATAAAAATAGTTTTCCTAATACTTTAGCTAAAATATTTAAAAATATGGATTATGATGTAAATGCATTCCATATGAATACTGGAGAATATTATTCAAGAAATGTTAATTATGTTAATTGGGGATATGACGAATACTATGGTTTAAAAGAAGTAGGAAAATATTCAGGTGGAACACATGAATTAGATAGAAATCTATTATTAGATGAAACATTTAGAGAATTAATGTTCCCAGAAAATAAAAAATTTGTAGATTATATTATTACTTATTCAGGACATTATCCATTTACAAATACAAAAGGTGTATGTAAATTACTATATAATGAAGATATAGAGCGTGAAATGAATGAAACTGGTGCATTAGAGCCACCTGAGTTCGTTGAAATGGATGAAGAAGAATGTGTTAGAAGACAAAATAAAGAAACAGATGACATGATGAAACTATTACTTGAAACATTAAAAGAAAAGAATTTATAT
Organism: uncultured Mycoplasmatota bacterium; assembly: GCA_946528555.1. Next base: position 4,087 of record CAMMYS010000021.1, on the reverse strand, counting down.
GATGATACAGTAATAGTAGTAATAACAGATCACTATTTATATACAATAGATGATCAAACAATATTAGAAAGATATAAAAATACATCAAATAATTTAATTAATAATACACCATTCTTTATTTGGACAAGCAAAACAAAGAAAACAAATATTAGTGAAGTAACAACTCAATTAAATGTGTTACCAACAGTTCTAAACTTATTTGGAGTAGAGTTCAATAAAAATAATTATATTGGAACAGATGCTCTTGCTAATAAGTATAGTGGAATAGCATTCTTTAATGATTATAGTTGGTATGATGGTAATGTATATGTTGATAATGGTGAAGTAACAAATGATAAAAAGATTTCACCTGAAAAATTACTTGAAAAGAATGAATATGTTAGTTATTTAATTAAAAAGAATGATTTAACATTAAAATACAATTATTTTAAAAAGTCTAATGATTAATAATTAGACTTTTTTAATTGAAATTAAATATATAAAATAGTAAAATGATTATAGTAGGAGGCTACTATGGAAAACGAGAATAAAATTGAGAATGACACTATAGTTACAGAACCAGTTACAACTCCAGAAGTACATACTGAAGTTCCAACTGAGATTAAGACAGAAGTTCCAACTGAAGTTAAAACTGAAATGCCAACTGAAGTACAAACAACTCCTGTTTCTAATGTTGCGCCTACACAAAATGTAGTACAACCAACACCTGTAGTTCCTTCAACACAATCAGTTGTTAATAAAACAGAACCACAAGTTCAAATAGTGATGCAAGATGGAAATAAAGACAAAAAGAAAAAAATGGATAAACAGACTATTATTAGAATTGTAGCGGCATCTGTAATAGTATTAGGTTTAGCAGTATACTTTATTTTCTTCCGTCAAACAGAAAAACCAACTGATGATGGAGATCCTAAAAGTGTTACTACAGCATACTTCAATTTATTAACAGGAAGAAACTTCCACGAAGCAATTAAATATGTATATTTACCTGAAAATAATTATGTAAATGAAGATGATTTTTTTGCATATATTTCAAATAATAACAAATTAAAAGAAATACCTGGAAATAGTGTAAAAGAGGTAAGAAAAACATCTAAACTTGATACAAAGGCTGTATGTGAAGTTACTTTAAGTGATGATAATGTTTACACTGTTAATTTAGATATGCAAAGTGATGGTAATTGGAAAATAATATTAGAAGATTTATATTTAGAGGATTGGAAAGTAGAAGTACCTGGATCATCTAAATTATATATAGATGGTGCTTTAGTTCCAAAAACATTATCAAAATCTAATGATAAAGGACATGATGTATATACTATTCCGGCAATCGGACCATCTAAGAAAACATTTAAAGTTGAGACAACATTCGATGAATTAGAAAAGAAATTAGATGTAGCTGGAAGTAATAGTGGTGAAGAAATAAAACTTGAATTAACAAAAGAAGAAGAAATAAATAGTGCATTAGAGGGCATCAAAGAAATGTGGAATAATATGTATAAAGACTATATTGCTGGTGCAACTAATGATGATGTATTTGAAAAATACTATGATTCTAATTTCAAAGCTAGTGATATGGATAAAGTATTTAAAGAATATTTCGATAGTTTATCTGGAAAAGATAATAAACAATATGTATATAAAGATGTTGAAATGGAAAGCATAATTGTTAATTCTGATAAAAAACATATGATTGAAGGAAATGATGTTATTAGAATAGAATTCGGTTATAAATTAAATGCTACAGTTGATTATATATATGCTGGATCAAAAGATGTAACTAAATCAATGACAAGATATTCTTCAATAAAACTTAAAAAGACAGAAAAAGGATATCTAATAGATGAAATAACTGATGATAAATTATTCAATTATTTAAAATATACAATTCAAGAATATTAAAAAAAGAAGTTCTATCAGAACTTCTTTTATAATGGATATTGTTTTTTAAACATAAATATTGCAAATCCAATTATTAATATAGTATAGAATACTTTTATAATAATCATTAACAAATTAACCATTTTTTTATTTTTAATATGTTTCTTTAAAAATCTTTCAGGTTTTTTAATAAATGTAGTAGCAAATCCTTCATTATAGAATTGTTTTATAAATTCTTTCATTTAGCACCTGCTTTCTTATTTAAATCATCGATAGTAACTTTACTTTGATGTGGAATAGGTTTCCATTCAACTTTTTTAAATACAGCAACATATGTTGTATATCTACCAATAATATCAAAAGTAGGCCATGTAAATGTAAATAATATTTTATCTTTTAAAGACATCTTTTTAATTCTATCTTCTTCAATAATAAATAAGTATATAGCCATAAGCATATTTGAAAAATAAGCACCTAATCTATATAATAATCTAAACCATATAGTCATCAACATACCAACAAATAATGCTTTAACACCTGGCCCTAAAGTTAATTTAATACTAAATATTCCTCTTAATGCTTTAGCAAAATAACTTCCCCCAGAAAATAAATTGACATCTGTAAATCCATTACTATAAGTATAGAATCCATATATTATTACAGAAAATATTAACCATCTACATAAATTAATAAATGATAATGGTGTTAATTGAACTAATGTATCAAATGATGCAAATCTATGTCTAATAGATTCAACTATATCTAACATAAATTCTTTAAATGATCTATTTTTCTTTCTTTTATGCTTATAATTATTCCAATTAGCTTTTAAGAAAGCTTTTCCACAAAAAATATTAATAAAAAGATATGGACCTGATTCAACAAAAGCTTCAAGGTGTCCTCTAGACCAACGTAATCTTTGTCTAAGAGCAATTTTTAAACTAACTGGTTGTTCATCATAGAATTCAGCCTCATCTTGATATGTAATTTGGTATCCTTGAGCAACAGCATCAGCTGTAAGAGCTCTATCTTCAGTTAAACTAGTATAATTCCATCCATTTTTAACTATTTCATTTGAAAATAAGAAACCAGTTCCTTGAATATTAGTAGCTAATCTTAATACACTTCTTGCTCTATGATTAGTTCTAATAGATCTAATCCAGTGTAGGGCATATGTAGAAGCTACCCAGTTTTCATCAAAGTTTTTAGTATTTCTATATGAAGTAATAATCTTACAACCACTATCAAAAGCATCATTCATTTTACTAAGATAGTTTGATTTTAATAAGTTATCAGCGTCAAAAATAAAAAATCCTTCAAAGTTTTCAATTCCATAATCTTTTTCTATATTTTTAAATAGGAATTGTAAAGCAAAGCCTTTAGTTTTATGCTTATCATCAAATCTTTCATAACATATTGCACCTTTACTTCTCGCTATTTCAGCAGTATTATCAGTACAATTATCAGCTACTACAAAGATTGTATATTTATCACTAGGGTAATCTTGTTTTTTAATACTATCAAGTAAGTTACCAATAACATACTTTTCATTTCTAGCTGCTATACATATACCATATTTATGATATTGCTTAGCAGGTTTAAATCTTCTAGTAAAGAACATTCCTATTACAAAATAAAAAGCTTTATGTATTACTATAACACTTAAAATAGTCCCAATTATTGAATTAATTTTAGATCCAGTAGGATAAAAACTACCGATAGTATTTATTATGTTGAGAATCATTTTCTCACCTCAAATAAATTATATCATATTTAACTATTTTAATAAATTTTAAAATATATTATAATTAGTTCAAGGAGTGCATATGGATAATAGTGTAAAAAAAGGTGCTTTTTATGATGCTGATAATGAAGATGTAGTATTATCACCACCAATTCCAGATGAGGACGAAGAAGAGGAAAGTACTGAGTCAAAATAAGAAAAAAGTTGAAAATCCTTGATAATTGATGTATAATATATCTTGTGATTTGACACAGGGGTATGGTGTCAATGGTAGCATGCCGGTCTCCAAAACCGTTTGTGAGGGTTCGAATCCTTCTACCCCTGCCATTTGAAAAAATCGTCGAACCTTTTCGACGTTGAGATAAAACTTGATTGAAAAATCAAGTTTTTTTGTTGTAGGAAAGGTTGTGATAGATATGTTAAATGTCGTTAAAGAAAAACTTGAATTAAGTCCTGATTTAA
>CAMMYS010000020.1 GCA_946528555.1 uncultured Mycoplasmatota bacterium | reverse complement strand
TTGAAAAATCAAGTTTTTTTGTTGTAGGAAAGGTTGTGATAGATATGTTAAATGTCGTTAAAGAAAAACTTGAATTAAGTCCTGATTTAAGAAAGAAAATAAATTGGGCAAGTAAATACACTTCCACATCTATTACTCTCGAGAAAGGTGCTTTAATTAAGCTAGAACCCACTAATATTGCTTATGTAGATCCTCACAAAGTTATTATTAATGATATTAAGTTTTTATTCTTCAATGGCATTGATTGTTTCTATATTAATTCTTTAAATGATAAACATGAGTTTTCAGAACTTGAAACTATGTTTAAAAAGGCTAAGCTACTTGACTTTTAATATAATCGTGATATTATAAATAACCAATGGAAGAGGTATTCTCTAAGATTGGAGGTACATCTATGATTGATTGCAAATTTGAAATTTATAATATTGATTATAATGAGGAGTCAGTAGTATTTAGACTTTACTAGATACTGTTGACTCCTCTTTTTTTCGTTAATACGAAAGGAAATTATGAAAATAGCAACTCAAAAAGAATTTGAAACAATCCAAGAAATATTTAGTTTAAATTATGTAAAAGTATTATTTAAACAGTTTCTTGAAGAAGGATTATTAACTAAAGGAGAATATGAATTATTAATAAAGAAATTAGATGAGGATATTAATAAGGTATTAGATAAGGGAGGTTTAATGTGGAAGAAAGAAAAATAGCAGGAATCTATATTCGTGTTTCAACTGAAGATCAAGCTCGTGAAGGTTTTAGTTTGGGAGAACAAGAAGAAAAACTAAGACAACTATGTGATTATAAAGGTTATGAAATCTATAAGGTTTATTGTGATGCTGGTATATCTGCCAAAGATATGGAACATAGACCTAAGTTTCAAGAAATGTTACAAGATATGAGAGATGGAAGAATCAATTATATTGTTGCATATAAACTTGATAGAGTTACTCGTTCAGTTAGAGACTTAGAAGAACTAATAACTCAACTTGAAAAACATAATACTTATTTAGTATGTGATAGAGATGATGTTAATACTTCTACTGCTAATGGTAGATTCTTTGTAAGAATGTTAACTGTCTTATCACAATTAGAAATTGAAATTGTATCAGAAAGGACTAAGTTTGGAATGGTTGGTGCTATTAAGTCTGGTCATTTACCTGGAGTTAAACCTTTAGGATATAAAAATGATAGCACTAGAAGAACTATCATTGATCCAGCTACTGCTCCAATTATTAAAAGAGTATTTGATTTATATTTACAAGGTAAAACTTATCTACAAATAGCTACTATATTTAATAATGAAAATATCTTAAATAAAAAATGGAGAGATTGTTATATTGAAAAGATTATTAATAATAAAATATATATGGGAGACTGGGAACAATATAAATCTATTGGCAAAAAAGAAGGACTTGAACCTATTATATATATGAATGTTGTTGAACCAATTATTCCAAGATATATTTGGGAAGAATGTCAAGCACAAAAAGTTATTAATCAAAGAACATATACTAGAGATAGAGTTTATACTTTCTTTCAAAAAATCAAATGTCCTCATTGTGGAAGAATAATGAAATGCAAAGGTGCTGGTGGAAAGAAGAAAAAGTATGTTTATTATAATTGTGAAAAGTGTCATGAAAATATAAGAGAAACATACATTGAAGAAGCATTTAGAACTTTAGTTGCTGAACTAATACAATTTGATAATGAGTATAATGATTTATTCTTACCATTATTTGCTGATAAAGAGATGCATGTTGATAAATCTGATATAGAAAAAGAAATAATTAGATTAGCTAAACAGAAAGATAGAATTAAAAAAGCATATATGTCTGAAGTAGTTGAACTAGATGATTTTAAAGAAGATTTAAAACTTATTAATCAAAAATTAGATACTTTAACTAAACAATTAGAAAATGAAAAAGATTTAAATAGTAGAAATAATTTTAGCCCTGAAAAAGTAATGGTTAAAAGAGATATAAATAGAATATTCTTAAATACTAGATATGATAATAAATTTTTCTTAGCTCAATGGGATATGAAAACTAAAGAAGAAAAACAAGAGTTCATTTCTAGATATATTGAATCTATGACTTTTAAAAAAGATAAAAATTGTAAACATGGAATTAGAATAGTTGATTTAAAATTAAAATCTATATTTAAAGAAAAAGTAAATAAGTTATCTGAAATAGGTGCAAGTGAAATTCCAATTTATCTAATTTCAAATGATAAACCTGTTAGAGTTAATATTGGTTGTCCGTTAAAAGAATCTCAAATAAAAGATTATTTAAATGAATTAAATAAATATCATGCAACTAACTTTTATATTCATCCAACATTTAATCATTCAATAGAAGATTTACCTGATGAAATTATTTTCAACATTAATAAAGATGAAAGATTATTTAGACTAATTCCTATTATTAAAGATATAGATAATCCTGAAAATGTATTCAATAAATTTAAGTTAGGAATAGTAACAACATCAATTAAATCATTTCCTTGTGTGGATCCTAATAAATAAAGTAAGAAGAATTGCTTAAAAAACGAATCCACAAATAGAACCATAATTCAAACCATATAAAACCTACGAAAATAAAGGATTTTTATAAAAAAAGAACCATAATTATGGCTCAATTTTGCAAGTGTAAAATAAGTTTGTACCCATTATAAACCTAGTATTTATCTAGGTTTTAATGCTTTTTGGGTACAATCTCTTATGCTCTTGTTTTTTTGTATACAAAAAATACGATATTTGTGGTTCAAAATAGACCATAACAGACCATAATTATGGATAAAAAAAGACAGTTCATTTTGAACTGTCATTATTAGTAATTAGTTACAAGAACTTCGATAGTTTTTAAAATATTACCTTCTTGTTTATGATAATTTGAATTATTATAATTTGAATCTATTATATGTACGTTGTAATTATGTTCATTAATCCAAGCTTCTAGAATTGTATTCTTTTCACCTTTATGTTCTATAACATTTGATAAAGCAAACTTAACTCCACTTTTATCTAATATTGCTAAATAGTTTAATAAATCTATTTCGTCTTTATCTGTCCAACCACCATTTTCATTATAACTAGCTGTACCTAAGAAGTAAGGTGGATCACAATACACTAATGTATTATCAGTTGTTTCTATGGCAAATTCTCTAAAGTCAGAATTAATAAATTCAATATTTTTAGTTTTAAGTTTAGTAATAAATGATTTTAAATTTTTTCTTATTGAATTATTGAAATCTCTTTTTCCAACTGGCATATTAAATTCACCATTTGAGTTAAATCTTATTTGGTTATTAAAACCATATATAACAAGTGTAAGAAATAAGAAATCCTTTTCTACTGAATCTTCCTTTTCTTTATTATAATCATTTCTTAATTCTATGTATCTTGATTTATTGTATTGACCAAGTCCTTTATCGCTCGTGCAGTTATATAATTCATAACCATTTAATAATGAATTACTTAGGTTATATTTATCAATTATTTTTTCAAGTTTATCAATTATGTATCCATCTTCATACTTTTTGAATAAGTCCATTACTCTTATTATTTCTTTTTGCTTATCGACACATATTATTCTTTTAGCATTAACATTAACGCCTACATTACCACCACCAGAGAATAAATCTACAAATAAATCTAAATTATCTGGAAATATTGGTATTATTTGGTTAAGCAATTTATATTTTCCACCAGTATAGTTTAGCGGTGATTTTACTTTGTCAGTAATATTTTCAGTAGTTGCTTTTTCTTTTACTTTTGTTGTTTTTCCTACTTTGCAAACAAATAATCTTTCTTTATGGTTATCAATATGTGTTTTACCAGTATTAAATTGATTAAAGTCAGTTTCATAAACTTTAACTTTTCCTTTTGCAGATAAAGCACTCATTATGTCTTCATCACTAATTTTTGCTTGAGATCTTCCTGCACCTTTAGTTCCCATGTTGTTATATGAAACAATAATATATTTTGCATTTATATTTTCAATAAGATCTTTAAATGCTAATGGAGCAGAAACAGAACAATATTTACTTTTTATCCCATTTCGTTTCATTTTTTTAGCAACTCCAAATACTTCTTGTTTTTCCCATGTTGCTACATTTTCTAATAAATGATATGCATCTGAATATTGTCTTGAATTATATGGCGGATCTATATAGACTACATCAGCTTTAATATTTTTAACAAGTTCATTAGAATCTTCATTGAATACTTTATTATTTTTATTATTTGTAGTTGATTTTAAATTTAACATGCATAGTTCTAATTTTTTATCTAATTCACCATTTTTTCTATATGCATCATAATGACCAACTGTATTAGCAATTTTATCCATAGCATATAATAATGAAGTAATTAAAATAGCACGTTCTCTAGTATTTATTTTATTTTCTAAATAGTTATTTTCAATATCTTCTCTTATATATCCAATTTTTTTACAATTTTCTTTACTAAAGTATGTATCACTAAAGTTTATTGAAAAATAGTTATCTTTTACATTTTTTATAGAATTATATCTTTCAATATATTTTTCTAACTTCTTTTTATCAATTTTATCATTTCCAAACCATGCTAAATATGACAAGTAGTTGGATTTTAACAAGTCATTAACATATATTTTAGTTTTTGAATCATTAAAATAATCTCCAACAATACCAGTTCCTCCAAATAGATCAAAGAAGGATGAAAATGTAATTTTTTCTTTTTTCATAACATCATTAATGTAATCTAACATTCTTGCTTTACTTCCTATATAACGTCTATTATTTATACTAATTAATTTCATATTAATCCTCCTTATTTCCATTTTCGGCATCGTACTACTATTTAATTATACCATAAAAAAAGAAGTGTGCTACAACTTCTTTTATATTTTTTGTAAAATTTCTTTTTCGAACCATTCTGGATCTGGTAGTTGTGACTTATAAGCATTATCAAATAAGCTATATATGTCAGAATACTTTTTATGTTCTGTTATAAATTTTTTCAATATATCTGTATCAATAGGTATTATCTTTAATCCATTAATATACTCATTATTACCTTTAGGATAATATGTGGTTTTATTGCCTCTCATTGAAAGTATAACACTTTCCTCTAAATTCGTGGCAACAAATAACGCATAATCATTTGAATTATTTGTAGTAATAATATCATTTGCTAAATGCCTAGGTACAGATTCTAATTCCATTCTTCTTTGACCAGTTGATTCTGATATTGTTGCTTCAATTAATAAATTATGTCTTGGATAGTTATTTTCTTTGTATTCGTAAACTATATCTGCCATACCACCACCAGCATGTGTCTTTGGCAATAAATCAGCGTCTAAACTAAGATTCATAAACTTAAGTATATTTCCTTCTTTATTACTTATTCTATACCAAGCTATACCAAGTATATATTCAAATATTGTTGGAACATCGGCATTATCAGATACATAACTACACACTTCTGAATCTCTTCTATCTTTAATCAAATCAATTAATGATAATAAGTCGCTATCCTTAAATCTTTCATCAATTAATTTATTAAATTGTTTAATTTTTTCATCTTCTAAATATGTATTAATATTGTCTATTGTTAAATCTGTATGTAATTCTTTATTAATTTCATTAACAAGTTCAGATATATCAGTTCTATATTTATCTGATATTTTCTCTATAGGTACAATTGAATGAAATAAACTTAAATAATCATCATCTTCTAATAGATTTTCATTTAATAAATCATCAATGATTTCCTTGAAATAATATTTTGGTAATAAATCTAATTCTATTTTTTCTTCACCAAATTTAACAATATCAGTTAATGAAAAATATCTCTTATTTAAATCAAAATATTCTTTTAGATTTACTTTCCATTTAATGATATGTTCTCTTTCAAAGAAAACTCTTTTAAAGTCAATTATATTTTTAACTTCAGATATTTCAAGTTTTCTAAATCCTTTATCAAATTTTTCATCAAAGTTTCTAGGAGTGTAATTCATAAATAAATATGATAACCAATGTGATTTAGCATTTCCTGAAATGTTTCTACAATATCCATACAACTTATTATATGATTCAATTCTTTCCTCAAATGTATTGTGTCTTAAATGGAATACTAAATTAACTAATTCATTATATACTGGTAAATATGCATGTTCGTAACTAGCACTTTTTCTATTCATTCCAATCATTTCAAATGTTTCTTCAGTTACTGGATAATCTTTTCTAAATTCTTCAAATACCCTAATATAATTATCCATTTCATAAATTCTGGTTGTAATAATCGTATCTAAATCTAATCCTTGACGATTATACTTAATATCATTTACCATTTTTATAACATCATATTTGTTTTTACATAATGGTAATAAATATGTGAATTCATCATAAGTTAAATAATCTAGTTTTTCTAGCATATAGATTAAAGCAATAAATGGTTTTATTTTTAATCCGTCATTATTAATTTGCAATTTCAAAAATTGTAACAAGTAGTAATAACTATCTTCGTCAATATAAAATATATTATCTTTAGATCTTTCTTTTCCTAATAAGTTTTCAATTTTACTACCAACTTCTGTTAGTTTTCTATCTTGTGTTAAAACTCCAATATCAACTAATCCTGAAGTTTTTTCTCTTGCATCTTTATCTGGTCTACTAGCTTCACCAATTAAGAATCCATTATTTTTCATGAAATAATAGTATTTTGCTTGTAACTCATTATTATTTTTCCAACTGACATTAGGATTTTCTAGCCAAAATTGTTTTAATAATTGTAACTGACGTTCTATTTTATAATTCAATTGACTTACTCTAAAACTAGTAGTTCCAATTGACCAACTATAAGATTTAAATGCCATATTACACCTCCATACTAATATAATTATACCATACTATTGATTCATTGAAGTAGACAATATATTTTGCGTAAAGGATATTCTAGGGTGATTTAAATAATGAGAATAGTTTTCTTCTTTTTTATCTAATAAGACATTGATTATTTCGTTTAAAATAAAGAATATATCATTTTCATAAAATATTTCTTTTTCTTCTAATGATTCGCACTTTTTAATATCTTCATCTGTTATATAGTTATATCCTAATATATCAATTGCTTCTTTTAATAGTTTTAATCCTTCTTTGGATTTTTCGTAATTACAATTTCGTTTCTTAGATATACTACAAAGTTTTTTATGAATATCTTTTATTTTTTCTTCTAATGATGACTCTAAATTCATTTTAGCAATTTCTTCGTGTATTTCTAAAGTATCAGGTATTCCTTTTATTCTTAATGATAAATCTAAAAATACTCTAAATAACTTTAGATAAATAATTGATAAATCATTTAACTGAAATTGATATTTCATTTTTTTTAAACATTCTTTAAAAAGTGCTATATCATCTAATTCAAAATAGTGAAAGTCTAATGTTTGAATATTTAATGAACTCAATTTGTATACAATTGAATTAGCTTTTAATTCTTCATTAGATATAACATTACTTATTTGAACATATAAATAATTAAAATTATGAGTTAAAATAATTAATATTGGAGAATCTTCAAGTTTTTGTTTCATAACATTGTTGATTACATATTTTTTAAATAAATGATACCCGGATTCATCTAACGAAACCACAGGATCATCAAATAGCACTATACTGTTTTTCAAATCTTTGCTTTTTAAATAATTTAAGAAAATTGCAAGAGCTAATTTATGCTTCTGTCCGTCACTTAAAGTATTTAAACCACCATTTTTCAATTCAATTTTATATTTTGGACTCCCACCATATCTATCAACTGAAATTGACATTTCTTTATTTAGCCCTAATTCAATTAAGATAGAATTAATTGATTTCTCATTATCTTTAGAGTTTTTAGTTAATAATTTGTCTAGGCTTTCTTTTTTTGTTTTAATTGTTTTAGCTAATAAATCCATAAGTGAATTATAGAAAACAATCTCTTTTTCAAATGGTTTTAATAAATAGTTTCTAATATCTTCTTTAATCTCTTTTGTTTCCATAACCATTGAATCTAATTCAATTTTATCAATTTCTAATTGATTATATTTTTTTTCGTCAATAGAATTAATTATTAGTTCTATTTTTTTAGAATATGTTTCTATATGTTTTATTGTTTTTGGAGCAACTGTTTCATATACTTTTTTTGATGTAATTATTGTTTTAGCTAATTCTAAGGATTGAGTTAATTTCTTTTTCAATTCATCTCTTTCTTTTATTGTTCTATCATTTATTATTTTATTCCATTCTTTTATTTCTTCTAATTTATTCTCCGTTCCACATAAAAAGCATTTACTACTTCCAGTTTCGTCTTGTATCAATAAACATTTTTGTATTATATCAAAATGTTTATTAGAAACATTCTTTTCTTTTGCTATTTTTTCTAATTCGCAAATAGCTGCGTCATATGATTTTATAACTGATATTTCTTGATTAAGTGATTCTATAATTTTATCATTGGAATATAAATATGCTTTTAATAATGGATTTCCATCTATTTTATTGTTTAAATCGATTAAGTTTTCTTGTTTACTTAGTTGTTTTAACTTCAACTGTAATTGTTCATCATTTTTTATTTTTGGTGTAATGGTTGAAGTGTAATTATAACTATTTAATTGTTCTTCATCGGATAATTCTAAATTGTATTTAAAATTTTTATCAATCATATTCTTTAAAATATTATCTTCTTCTAAAAGACTATTTTTAAGTAATAAACTATTAATTATATTATTTTTATCTTTATACTCTTGATTTTTTTTCTTACTAAATTCTTCTAATTTTAAAATTTCTTTTTTTAATACTATTTCTTCTTCACCAATTAATAATTCTGAAAAGTTATTTTTTGTTACTTGATCCACTTTAGCTCCGTCATTTTCAATAACATAAACGTTTTTATATATAAAATCTTCATTAAAAACATAACAATTATCACTTTTTATACTTCGAGACAAGGTAGTTTTTCCTGAACCATTTTTTCCATATATAAAAATCATTTTTTTATCCAATGGTAATATAATTTTTTCTTTTGATTCTTTATTTATAAATTCTATTTTTTCCATAAATCTTAAATCCTCCCACAAGAAAACAGTATCCATCTTAAAAAAGAAAAGATACTGTTATTATTTAAATATTATTATAACAAATTTTTATTATTTATCCTACACATCTTGGATTATTTTTACAAAGATGCTATAATGAAAATGTAATCAGGTTTTATCCCTATTTTTTCGTAAACGTTTATAAAGAGCGTGCCACTTAGAAAATTAAAACACTAACTTAATTGTTAGTGTTTTTTGTTAAATCTTTTATTAATTTAAAAGTTTCAAATACAACAATAGTATCTTCATTAAAATTATCATCATACATTTTAAAAAAATTCAAATGATTTTCTTTCCATGAATCAAAATCTCCTTCGCCTTCTAAATCGGAAAGACTGCTATCTATTTCTTTAAATTTTAATATTTTATAGTCTTGTGTTTGTACTATACAAGCGTCCTTACCATTATCAAATACTATTATTGATTGTTGTCCAATTACTGGCAATTCATTTTCATCGTAATTACTAGTTGTTGCTCGTTTTTTACCATCTAATACTAACTTTATTAATTTATCATTATCTATTCCAAAAGACCATTTATTCATTTTAATCACTTCTTAAAGCTATTATATCATTTTTGGTGATTAATATTGCAATTTTAATTAAAAGTGCTATAATAATTCTCCGCTAAAGGAGGATATTATGATATTAACTAAAAATGTTTGGATTGGTAAAATTTGGCAATATGACGGAAGAAGATCTAGTGAATTAGAAAATAAATATAGAGTATTTGTAAAAGAAAAAGATAAGGAAACAGGTATGTTTGTACTAAGATGTCTTGCAACTGATGAAGTGTTAATGTGTTATCCTGAAACATTAACAGATGTATATGAAAAGCCAATATTTGTTAATGCTTATGAAACATTTGATTTACGTTATTGTTTTCCACTAGCAGAAATACCAGACCAATTAACTAAAGAAGAATTATTACGTTATGAACAAATTTATAACGACAGAAATACTGCAAAACAAAATTCCCTTAGAAGAAAATTATAGTATATTATAGATATAAATAAACTTTTTATAGAGGTGTGATATGAAAGCTAAAACTATGGATCTTAGGGATTATATTAATGCAGAATATGGTGCTGTTGATAGGGAATATATTGCAGAAAGAATTGCTTCTAAAGACAGATTAAATCATATTAGAAAAATTAAAAGCTTTTTAATTAGAGAAAGCAAAGCAACATTAATAAAATCTAATTGTGAAGCATACGGATATTTTTTAGGTGAATATAGAAATGCAGTAACATTAGATGATAAGGGTAGTATAATAATTCCTGAAACTGATAGTGAACTAACTAGAAAATTAAAATAAGCACTAATTTAGTGCTTTTTTATGTTTATTGACATAATAATTTTTTAAATGATAAAATAAAAATGTAAAGGAGGTTATATGAGAGATTTTGTAACTAGAGTAAAAGAATATAGAAGAAAAACAGATGAAAATGCTGAAGTTTTTTCTCTTATAATAGAACAAAACCAATTAAATCCAAATATTGATGTGATTCAAAATCCACAAACTATTGATGAAGTAGAAATAGCTGATACAATTTTTACTTATTTTGCTGATACAATAGAATTATTTAGGTATGTTAATGATGGAAATTTAGATATTAAAGATTATCATGATAATTATGGATATAATTTATACTATAATATAATTGATGCATTAAAAAGTGGTGATAAAGCAGAAGTCAAAAGAATTAAAGATTATATTAGTGAAATTGCTACTCCAAAAGAAATAGCACAATATTTGTTTGATTTATATTGTTGTTTATTTGATCTTAATAACTTCGTTCATACACTTATGAATAATCTAGGATTAGATATAGAAAATGAAAAACAATTAAATCAATTTATGCTTTGGATGAATGAAGCAAAGAGTATAATATCTATTGATATGAAACCAGTTATTTTTAGAGATTTAAGTGAAGAAGAAAAGAAATATATAGAAAGAGTTAAAAAGTTTATTAGAGAATATCATTTATTATTACAAGAAGAATTTAATAAAGGTAAAACTTTAAAACAAGAAAAATAATAGCAATTATTTAAATAATTGCTTTTTCTTTATAAAAAAAAATAATTGTAATAAGTATTACAATATTTTATAATTTAAATGGTGATAATATGAAAAAAGGAATAATAATTCCAATAGTAATTATAGTAATAATTGCTTTAGTAATTGGAATATATTTTATATTTTTTAATAAAGAAAAAGAACAAGAAGAAATAGTGGAGGAACCTAAAGTGGCAGATAATTTTAAAATAATAGTTGGTGAAAAAGAATTAGTTGTTAAAATAGAAAATAATAAAACCACAAGTGAATTAATTAAAAAATTAGAAGAAGGAAATATTACTATAGAAGCAAAAGAATATGGTGGTTTTGAAAAAGTAGGTGAGTTAGGATTTAAATTACCAAGATCTGATAAGTATACTGTTACTTCTACTGGAGATGTAGTTTTATATAATGGGGATGAAATAGTTTTATTTTATGGAACTAATACTTGGAACTATACTAAGATAGGAAAAATAGATATTTCAGAAGAAGAACTAAGAAGCATTCTTGGTGATGGTGACGTAACTTATATTATTACAAAATAAAAAAGCGATTAAATCGCTTTTTTTATTTAACATATTCTGTTCCGTTATAAGTAATCTTATTCTTCTCATAATCGAATGTTGCACTGGATGATGATTCATATTTAGAACCAAACCATGTATATTCATATTCATATGAAACATAAACAGTTGTTTCATCATCAGAAAGTACCCAACTACAAGAAGTGGTTTCTTTAATAGGAGTTATATCACAAGTACCATCTTTATTTAATACAATAGAACTTTCACCATTTTTATAAGTTCCAGGAACTCTTTTAGCTGGGCTAAAAATAAATCCAAAGAATCTAATTACACCTAATAAAACAATTAGACATCCTAATCCTATAAAGAATTTTTTTAAGAAACCAGGTTTTAAGAAAGTAAGAATATTCTTATCATCAAATTCATTTTCAACATCTTCAGTTCTCTTGTTAACTAATTCATCAAATTTATCTTTTAATAATTGGTTATTCCAAGTGAAGAAAATTGTTGGTATTTGATGATATTGGAAAATAATTAGTGTTCTAAAAATCCAAAATAGATTGATTGTAGTAACTGATGTTATTTTTTCTAATGGAATACTTTTTTCAGTTCTTTTAAATGGAATATATTTTTCAATATATATTTCTTTTTCTGTGATACAAAGCATAGTTTTAGCAGCACATTTATAAATCCAGTTCATTAATAAGTAATATATAGCTGTACCTATCAATATACCAAGTTCACTAAATACTCTTGCCCAATACCCATATCCTATGCTACTAAAATTACCAGCAAAGTTATAATAAGTTGCTGATGCAAATGATAGAGCAATTATTACAAAAAAGATTTTATCTAAAGCAGAAATAAATAGAATTCTACATGTTACTAGTGGTTTGATTTCTTTTCTTCCTTTTTTAGAATTTTTCTTTTCTTCCTTAACTTCCTCCTTTTCTTCTTTTTCTTTGATTTCTTCCTTTTCCATAAACGTCTCCTTTCACTTACTATTATATATTTTGAACGGGAAAAGTCAATTAAAAAACTAGTTGAAGTCTAAGGTTTTATGTGTTAAAATGATTATGTACAATATGGAGGCAAGTTTATGAAAAGATTTGAACAAATTAAAAATAGATTTAATAAAATTAAAAAGGAATTAGAAGAGAAAAAGATAGCAAACATTGGTACTGAAGAATTAGAAAAAAAGGCCAATGATCTTTTAGGTTTACAAGAAGATATTACAAATGTAAAAACTGAAGCTAGAACTAACGTTGAAGGTGTTAGCATTGATGATTTAGCTGAAATATTCAAAGAAAGTGAAGAAATGTGGGCAGAAATAGAAACTGTTTACAAAGAAGTAGATGAAGTATTTGAAGATAAGAGATCACAAGTAGCTAAATTAACAGCTGAAGTTGAAAGACATAATAATATCATTAGAATGTATGAAAAGAAAATTGCCTCTTACAATAGAATGATTAAATATGATGAGTCTTTATTAAATCAAGATGATTTAGAATCAGAATTAATGAAACTTGTAAATACAGAATTTGAATTTGAAACTAAGAAAATAGAAAAATTACAAGAATTAATTGAAAAACATGTTGAAGTTTGTAAAGATATTAATGTTGATATAAATATTCTTAAATATGGTGGTGAGCCAAGAAAGAAGAGTAGTAAAAAAGAAAAAGGCGAAACAGATTATGATGCTATGTTCAAAGATGGAAACAAATTTGAAAAAGATGATCAAGATCATGCCTTTGCAGAAGGATTAACTAAAGATAATTTTGATAAAGTATTTGCTGGTGGTGTAGAAAACTTAGTTGGTGTAGGTACTGTTGAAGAACCAGCACCAGTTGAATTATCAGCACCAATTGAAGAAGATGGAGATTTAGCTGAATTAGTAGTTCCTGATTTAGGAGATGGTCCTGCTAAAGAAGCTGAAGAAATAATTCCTGTAGAGGTTGAAACTGCTCCAGAAGTTGAAGAAACAAAAGATGTTGAATTATCAGCACCTATTGAAGAACCTGCACCTGCAGAAGAAACACCTGCTCCAGTAGAAGCAGCACCAGTTGTTGAAGAAACTCCAGTAGCAGAAATTGTAACAGAAGCTGCAGCAGTTGAATTATCAGCTCCAATAGCAGAAGAAACTCCTGTTGTAGAACAAGCTCAAGTTGTTACACCAGCACCAGTTGTTGAACCAGCACCTGTTGTTGAAACACCAGCTGTAGAAGCAACACCTGAAGAAAAACCAGTTGAGTTATCAGCTCCAATAGAAGAATCAGCTACAGTTGAAGAAGCTGCTGCATCAGCAATAGCTTCAGTAGAAGCAGCCGCACCAGCTCCACAAGAACCAGCACCAGTTGAATTATCAGCACCAATAGCTGAAGAAGAACATGCTGAAGAAATACCAAATAGTGCTGCTCCAGCTCAAGAAGGAGTTGTTCAAGATATAGATTGGGATAAATGGGATAACTTCTTTGATGAAACATTCAGTAAGAATAATTCAGAAGATCAAGGTAAGACTTTAACCTTATAATTTGACAAATAATAATTAAAATAGTATAATATGCAACAATTCAATGCATGAGAAGAGTAGTTAAAACAATATATTTATAGAGAGTAACTGATGGTGGAAAAGTTATATATAAAATTTAATGAATGGGCTCATGGGAATGGTACTGAAATAATAGTAGGTAATCACGGCAGTTATCCGTTATCAAATAACATATATATGATGGTATATATTAAGGTGGCATTAAAAACAAGATACTCTTGTCCTTATAGGATAAGAGTTTTTATTTTTTAGGAGGAAATTATGAAAAAAATGTTAACAGGACTTCAACCAACAGGAATTATTACATTAGGTAATTATATAGGTTCTATAAAACAAATGGTTGAAAATCAAGGAAAATATGAATCATACATTTTTGTAGCAGATATGCATGCTATAACTGTAGATGATCCAAATAGAAATTTAAAAGAGAACACAAGAAGTTTAGTTGCTCTTTATTTAGCATGTGGTATTGATCCAAAACTAAATACAATATTTGTTCAATCTCAAAATGAATATCATGCTAATTTAGGATATTTCTTAGAATGTAATACTTATTATGGTGAATTATCAAGAATGCATCAATTTAAAGAAAAGAGTAAGAAAAGTGAAAGCTTTACCGCTGGTTTATTAACATATCCAGTATTAATGGCTGCTGATATTTTACTATATGATGCTGATATAGTTCCAGTTGGAATAGATCAAAAACAACATGTTGAATTAGCTCGTGATATAGCTATTAGATTTAATAGAAAATATGGTGATACTTTTGTAGTACCAAATCCAGAAATTAAATCAGAAGGAACAAAAATTGGTGATTTATTAGAGCCAACTAAGAAGATGAGTAAATCTAATGAAAATCAAAATGGTGTTATTAGATTATTAGATGAACCAGAAGTAATTAGAAAGAAAATCATGAGAGCAACAACTGATAGTGAAATGTTAGTTAAATTTGATCCAGACAACAAACCTGGAATATCTAATTTATTAAACATTTATATTTCTTTAACTGGCAAAACTATGAAAGAGGCAGAAAAAGAGTTTGAAGGATGCAATTATGGAACATTTAAAACTAAAGTTGCTGATGTAGTAGTAGAAAAAGTAAGTGAAATACAAAAGAAATATTATGAATATTTAAATGGTAATGAACTTGATAAGATTCTTGAAGAAGGAAGAAATAAAACAAGAGAAATTGCTAAGAAAAAATATGAATTAGTTAAAGAAAAAATAGGGTTTTATAACTAACTTTACATTAAAAAAATCGATTATTTCGATTTTTTTATTTTGATATGATAATATTAATATAGAGGTGTGATATGGAATTATTAAAAACTATATTTAGAGAATATGATATAAGAGGAGTATACGGCACTGAATTAAGTGATGAGCTTGCATATAATATAGGTAGAGCTTTCGGTACTAAACTTAGAAGACAAAATATTCCTTCAACTGTAGTAGCATATGATAATAGATTATCCAGTGTTAACTTAGAAAAGAACTTAGTGCAAGGACTTGTTGACACAGGAATAGTTGTAAAAAGATTAGGTCTTGCTACAACACCTATGTGTTATTTTGGCGCTAATTATTTAGGAACTAATTCAAGTATGATGATAACAGCTTCACATAATCCAAAAGAATATAATGGATTTAAGTTTTCATATAATGGTATTCATAATGCATATGGACCAGCTGTAATGGAAATACATGATATAATTGAAAAACAAGATTATGAAAATGGAGTAGGTAGTGTAGAAGATGTAGATTTAAGAGAGGCATATATTAAATTAATATGTGATAAATTACATTTTGGAAATAAAAGAATTAAAGTAATATACGATTGTGGAAATGGAACAGGTAGTGTAATAGCTGGTGATGTATTTAAACATCTACCTATGATAGATGCTACTGGTATATTTGATATATCAGATGGTAATTTCCCAAATCATCATCCAGATCCATGTGTTGAAGAAAATCTAACAGTTTTAAAACAAAAAGTAATAGAAGCTCATGCTGATTGTGGAGTTGGATATGATGGAGATGCTGATAGGGTAGGTTTTGTTGATGAAAAAGGTACATTTATTGAAATAGATAAGTTCTTAGCAATAATGTGGGATTATTTATTTGATAAAGTTGATAAAAAAGAATGTTTATTTGATGTTAAATGTTCTAAAACATTAGAAGATGAATTAGTTAAATTAGGTGTAAAACCAGTTGAATATAGAACAGGTAATTCATATACAAGAGCAGCTTCTGCTGAAGGCGATTATCCATTAAGTGGAGAATTATCAGGACACGTTTATTTTAGAGATAAATGGCCTGGATATGATGATGGTATCTATGTAGGAATGAGATTAATAGAGATGTTATCTAATAGTGATAAACCATTAAGTAGTTATTTAGAAAATCTAGAAAAATATTATTCAACTCCTGAAATTAAAGTTCATGTAGATGATGATAAGAAGTTTAATGTTGTTGATAAAATTAGAGAGTATTGTGCAAGTAAAAATTATAATTTTATAACAATAGATGGAGTAAAAGTTAAATTTGATGATGGTTTTGCTTTAGTAAGAGCATCTAATACTGGACCAAATATAACAATGAGATTTGAATCTAAAACAGAAGAAAAATTAGAAAATATTAAAAATGAGTTTGAAAACGAACTTAAAAAATACATTTAACGCTGTACAAAACAGCGTTTTTGTGTTATTATATAGGGCAATATCGAAAAGGGGTGTTTGTAATGTCTGATAATAATAATTTTGAGATACCTTATGAATATTTATTCTTAACAGCAATGAATAATATATGTAAATATGGTGCTAAAAAAAGAATATTAAAAGATAGAATAAATGACTTTTTAGAAAAATGTTTAGATGAAGCTAAATATAATGCTATTGATCTTGGATATGGAGATATTAAATTTATAGAAAGTGACTTTGATGAAGAATTAGATGAATTATTAGAAGAATATCAAGACTATTTCTATGAAGATGGAGATGAAATATGCATTCATGATGGCGCTAATATGGAAGATATAGATGATGTTATTATTGAAATGGAAATGGAAGATAAAATACATGAAATATTTGAAATGCCAAGCGAAAATATAGACTTTTTAAAAGTACTTGGATGCACATATGTAAATAATGAAGCTACAAAATTATTGAATTTAGAGTTATCAATAGAAAAAGCTTATTTAGAATTTATTAACAATCCAACAAATGAAAATCGTAAAAAAGTAGCTACAAGAAAATTTACAAAAGTATTTGCTTTAGATGGTGTTAGAAGATTATCTAGTTATTATACTAGCGGTGTAGTAACAGCGCTTTATAATTATTTAGATAAATATAAACATGATTATGATAAATATCCAATTAATGTTGGTTTATGGGATTCAATTCCTCATAAAAATAACATTTCTCATTCATCACTTTTTACTGACAATTATCAATTTGCAATTTTTGGTGATAGACCATTAGGATTCTTTAAACTATCTAGAGAATTAGATCAAATTTTAGAAAGTAAGAATGTTGAAGATGATAGTGTGGCTAAAGCAATGCTTTCTGATATAGAGAATGAAGAAAAAATAAATAGATTATATTATAAAAAATATCTTAAATATTTAGATGAATATATTGAATTAAATGGAGAAACACCTGAATTATTAAAAGTTAAAGCTAGACTTTCTTACTACATTGAAAGAGAAGATGAGTTTATGTATTCTGATACATATGAAGATAGTGATAGTAAAGCTCTTGAAAAATTTAAAGTATCTCCTTCTCAAGTAAAAAAACTATCAGAAGAAGCACATTTCTTTATCGTAGAATTGTTTTCAGTACCTAGTGATGAAAATACAATTAAAAAATTATTAATGATGAAAACATATTATAATACAGTTAATGATAAAGAATTTGAAGATATGTTTGACTTATATAGTGAAGAACCTAATTTTAAAGAATATAAAGACTTTGTATTTGGTAAGAGTAAGACTTTATCCTTATAATACGTAAAATAATGTAAATATTGGCGCGATTTCAATATAATTGCGCTTTTTATATGGTAAAATTATATTGGTGAGTTGTATGCAATATGAATACAAAGATACTAAAATTAATTATGCATTTTATGATAACAAATCAGATAAATGTATAATATTTTTGCATGGTTGGGGACAAAATATAGATATGATGTTACCAATAGCAAAACCATTTATTAAAAAGTTTAATGTATTAATATTTGACTTACCTGGTTTTGGTAAGAGTGAAGAACCAAAAGAAGTATGGACTATATATGATTATGCTGATATGGTTAATAGTTTAGTTAAAAAATTAAAGATCAATAATCCTATTATGATAGGGCATTCTTTTGGTGGAAAAATAACTATTGCTTATGCTACTAAATATAAGACTAGAAAAATAGTATTACTTGCTAGTCCATATAGAGTATCAAAGAAAAAACCAAGTGTTAAAACTAAAATACTAAAGGGTCTTAAAAAAGTACCTGTATTAAAGAAATTAGAACCATATGCTAAAAAACATTTAGGTTCAACTGATTATAAGAATGCTAGTGAAATGATGAGAAAGATATTAGTTAATCATGTTAATTTAGATTTAACTAATGAATTATCTAAAATAGATGTTCCTACATTATTAATTTGGGGTACTAATGATTCAGAAGTACCTTATTCTGATGCAGTAGAATTAGAAAAATTAATATCTAATTGTGGATTAGTTACTTATGAAGGATGTACACACTATGCATATTTAGAAAGATTAAATCAAACTAATAACGTTCTTAAGAGTTTTATAGGAAGTGATGAAAAATGAAAATAGTATTTATATGTTCATTATTTATATATTTATATTATATAATCTATAAAAGTAAGAAATATATGCATATGTTACAACAAAACTGGTATAACGATGGAAATAGATATTTAAAATGGATAATAGATAATTTTAGTAGTGTGTTTGTAAATACAGAAATATTATTCTTATCATTCTATTTTTTAAGAGGTTATCCACTTGTAATAGGATTTATGATTCTATATTACTTATCATATTTAATGTTTAATACTAAAGTATCTAAAGAACAATCTAAAAAACCTTTAGTAATAACACATAGAATTAAAAGATTATATTTTACTATGTTGGTATTATATTTATTAGTTATTATTCCAATAGTTATTAACTTTGATATGTGGTTAATTAATTATTGTTTATTAATATTAGGTTTTATGTCATATTTAAACCCACTAATAATATGGTTAGCTAATATAATAAATAAGCCAATTGAAAAGTTAGTATTTGAACACTATAAACATAAAGCTAAAACTAAGTTAAAAGAAATGAAGAATTTAAAGAGAATAGGTATCACAGGTAGTTATGGTAAAACTAGTACTAAGAATGCTCTAAATGATATTTTAAATGTTAAATATAATTCATTTGCAACTGAAAAAAGTTTTAATACTATGAATGGTTTAATGATATCTATCAATGATAAACTTGACAAATTTAGTGATATATTTATTGCTGAAATGGGTGCTTTTAGAAGAGGGGAGATAAAAGAAAAGTGTAAATTTATTAAACCTCAATACGGAATATTGACAACTATAGGAACAGCTCATTTAGAAAGCTTTGGAAATATTAATAATACTCAAAAAGCTAAGTTTGAACTTATAGATTCATTACCTGAAGATGGTATAGCAGTGCTTAATATGGATGATGAATATCAAACAAGTTATCAAATAAAAAGTAAGTGTAGAGTAGTTTGGGTGTCAACTAAAGATAGTAAAGCAGACGTATATGCCCATGATATTAAACTGTCAAATAAAGGTACAACATTCAAGTGTACATTTAAAGATAAAAAGATTACTGAAACATTTGAAACTAAGTTATTAGGTGACGCTAATGTATATAATATTTTAGAAGCAATAGCACTTGCATATTCTTTAGGAATGACTACTACTGAAATATCAGTTGGTGTTAGAAGAATAGAAGCAGTAGAACATAGATTAGAATTAAGAGATTTTGATGAAGATATAACTATAATAGATGATGCATATAATTCAAATCCAGTTGGATCTAAAATGGCTCTTGATGTACTAAATATGATGGATGGTAAAAAGATTATTATTACACCAGGAATGATTGAACTTGGTGATGATCAAGATAAATTTAATAAAGAATTTGGTATGCATATAGCAGAAGTATGTGATGAAGTTGTATTAATAGGTCTTGAACAAACAAAGCCTATATATGAAGGATTAAAAGAAAAGAATTATAATGAGAAACATATACATATATTAAATGATGTTAAAAAATCATTTCCATTAATGAGAGAACTTAAAGATGGAAAAACATATGTATTGATTGAAAATGATTTACCTGATATATTTAATGAATAGGAGATGCAAATATGAAAATTAAATTAGGTGTTGTTTTTGGTGGTGAAACTGTAGAACATGAAGTAAGTATTATTTCGGCACTACAAGCTATAGAAAATATTGATAAAGATAAATATGAAGTTATACCACTATATATATCAAAAGATAGAATTTGGTATTATGGATATATTTTAAATGATATTAATACTTATAAAGATATTGAAAATACAAAAAAGTATTTAAAGAAGGTTACTTTATATAAGAAAGGTGATAAATTTTATCTACAACAAACTAGTGGATTATTTAGAAAAGATATAACAGATATAGATGTTATTCTTCCAGTTGTTCATGGTAATAATGTTGAAGATGGAACTTTAGCAGGTTATTTAGATACTATTGGTATTCCATATGTTTCAAGTAGAGTACTTGGTTCCGCATTAGGACAAGATAAAGTTGTTATGAAACAAGTAATGGCATCTTGTGGACTTCCAATTGTAGATTATGTTTGGTTTTATGATAATGAATATATAACAGATAAAGATAAAATATTAAAAGATATTAAATCTTTAGGTTATCCAGTAGTAGTAAAACCAGCTACATTAGGTAGTAGTGTAGGAATTACATATGTTAAGACTGATAAAGATATAAAAAAGGCTATAGAAGAGGCTATTAGTTATGATGTTAAAATTGTAGTTGAAAAAGCTGTAGAAAATCTTGTTGAAGTAAATGCTAGTGTACTTGGAAATTATGAATTACAAAGAGTAAGCCCAATTGAAGAAGTAATGGGTGAAGATGAAATATTATCATATCAAGATAAATATTTATCAGGATCTAAATCTAAATCAGGTGCTTCAAAAGGAATGGCATCAACTAGTAGAATTATTCCTGCTAGAATATCTGATAAATTAACAAAAGATATTCAAGATACAGCAATTAAAGTATTTAAAGTATTAAATCTAAGTGGTGTATGTAGAATAGATTTCTTAATTGATAAGAAAACTAATAAATTCTATGTTAATGAACCAAATACAATTCCAGGAAGTTTATCTTTCTATTTATGGAAGGAAGCTAAATTAGAATATAAGGAATTATTAAATGAAATGATTAATTCTTGTATAAAAGAATACAAAAATAGATCAAGGAAAACTAGATCATTTGAATCAAATATTTTACAAAACTTTAGTGGTTCAAAAGGACTTAAAGGAGGACTAAAAAAATAGTTCTTCTTTTTTTCCTTTTTTGCTATAATTAAATTGTAAAGTAGGAGAGATAATATGAAAAAAATAGTTGGTGTAATTATTGGACTATTATTATTTATACCTAATGTTATATTAGCAAGTACTACATATAATAATGGTAAAGAAATAGCTAATAAATATATATATGACTTTCAAGATTATTCAAGATATATTAAATTAACAGGTGATTTACCATATGGAATAGATAGTTCAACAAACAAGCCAGCTACACATATAGATTTTAAAACTGGTGGATTTTTGAATGAAAAAGAGTATGAAAGAACTACTAATAATGGAACATCATGGTTAGCACCAGGAATTGGATATTGGTTAATAGGAAATAAATTACTAGATGTAAGAGTATCAGCACCAGTAAATGCTAATGTAGTATCAGGAGTAAGAGTAACAGAGTTTGTAAAACATGATATAAAAGTTAAAGGAACTGGTACTAAAACAAATCCTTGGTTTTTTACTGATGGGTATGTTGTAAAAGTAGGCTCATCTGATCAAAGCTTAGGAACAGTAATAGGTGGATGTGAACATGTTCAAGATGGAGGAAGCTGTGTTTTTACACTTTCTTATGATGCAAATCAAGGAATTAATACAAACAATTGTAAAACATTAGTTGAATCAAAAGGCTCAACATTTACACAGAGAGGTAATCAAATAACAATAAGTAATGTACATAGTGATATTAGCTGTGTAGTTAATTTCGGTTATAGTAATAAATGTGTGAAAGTATCATTTAATAATAATGGCGGTTCAGGTGGAATGGATGGAAAATTAATTTACTATAAATATGGGTATGGATGGTTTAATGATGCGTTATGCTTATCTAGAGTAAGTGGTGTAAGTATTCCATCAAAAACAGGTTACACATTTAATGCATATAAGAATAATGGAGTATCAATTATAGATTCAACTTCAAAAATAGTGGCAGGAATAAAAGAGGTTTTTGTTACTGAAAGTAATGAAATAAAAGCTAAGGCTGATTATAGAGCGCATAAATATTATGTACATTATGATAAAAATGGATCTCCAAGCACAGATATGGCAAATTCAACTCATACTTACGATGTGACATCAAATCTTAGCAAAAACACATATACAAGAGAAAACTATGATTTTCTTGGATGGGCTACTACTCCAACTGCTACAGCAGCTACGTACTCAGATTCTCAAAGTATATTAAATTTAACTAGTGTTGATAATAAAACAATTAATTTATACGCAGTATGGAAGTTAAAAATAATGAATGTAACACTTAATAGTTCTAGTGCTGGTGCTACTACAGCTGGTACAACAATGATATATGAAAATTATAGTGACGGATATTACTTGGATTTTGCACTTACTAAGAAAATGACTTCTAGTGCAAATTCAATAACAATTCCTACTAAGACAGGATATTCATTTAAAGGATATTATACTAGTACTGGTGGAGGAGGAACAAAATATATTGATGAAAATGGAAAAATAACATCTTCAGCAAACGCTTCTAACTTTACTTCAGCTGGAACGTTATATGCTCATTTTGTTGATGATATAAAGCCAACATGTACAGCAACAAAAACAAGCACAGGACGTAGTGGAGTTACATTTAATATAAGTTGTAATGATAGTGGAACAGGATGTCCAGCATCATCAACATATTCAAAATCTGGTATAAAATCTACAACAACTTTCTCTGTTACTGATAATGCAGGAAACACTGGAACATGTGTCGGTACTGTTACTACAGAAAATTGTGATTGCTATAGTTATCAAGTTGCATGTGGTTCTTATTATACTGAATGTGGTAGTTCAACTTATTGTTGCCAATGGGATGATAATCCTGAATCTTATCACTGTATGTTACAATGTCATCAACCAACTTATTGTGAAGTAACGCAATACTGTACTGAAACAGGATGTTATACTTGTTACAGGTAATGTGGAGGATTAATATGAAAAAGATTTTGTTAATAATATTTGTTTGTATATTGCTAATAGGTTGTAATAAAAAAACAGATGTAATTGAAAACGATAAAAATGAAGTAGTAAATGAAAGTGAAACATTAGATGAAAATGGTAGAATAAAAATGAAGGTAGGCGATGATGATATTGAAGTATCAGATTATACTGCTAAATTAACAGAGAACTTGCTAAATAAAGGCGTAGAAATATATATGCAAAATAATTATTCTACTTATAGTAAAAGAAATGGAGCATATTTTATTTCTTTGGAAGAACTAGAAGAAGATTTTAATTATGATATATCTATATTTAAAGGACATGATGGAACTATATGTGATACTAATAATTCAGGTATATTTATTGATGCTGATTATAAAATAATTGATAAAGAAAAAATGAAAAATGCACCTCCAGTTATACCAACGCTGATAGGTTGTGAGAAATCAGAATTATTTGAAAATAATAAAAAAGCAGAAGAAAATAAAACACTAGATAACTAGTGTTTTTATTTTGACTTAATAAATTCAAATGTACCTTCGGTATTTGATGGATTTAACATTTTATTTCTTTCTAAAATATATTTAACTCTTTTAGCAACTCCTACATTTCCATCAATAAGTTGTGCATTTGGAAAATAAGCTTTAATTTTATTCTTAATAATAGGATAGTGTGTACATGCAAGTACTACTGCATCAATATCTTTATCTTTATATTCAGTTAAGAATTGTTTTAATAATTCATCTATTTTTTGATCATTTTTGTTTTCAATAGCATTTGCAAGTCCTTCACATTCAAGAAGATAGAATTTTTCATCTTCTTTTTTATTACTTGAAAGAAGAGTATGTGTTCTTTCTGAATTAATAGTTCCTGATGTTGCCATTACAAGTACATTTTTAAAATCATTATCACATGCCACTTTAATAGCAGGTTCTGTTCCAATAAATTCTATATCTTTATATTTACTTCTTAAGAAATCTATACAATTAGTAGTAGCAGTATTACAAGCTATTACTATTAATTTGACTCCTTTTTCTAACAAAGTTTTAACAATTCCATCTGTAATAATACATAATTCTTCTTGAGTTTTATCTCCATAAGGATTATTTTTACTATCAGCATAAAATATATAATTTTCATATGGTAAAAGTTTCTTAATTTCTTCATAAGTAGTTAATCCACCAATACCTGAATCAAATATTCCTATTTTTTTATCCATTTCTACCATCTCTACTAGTTATTATATCATAAATGTGTTAATATTATTATATGGAAAATATAGTTAACGCAATAATAAATTTATTTAGTGGAATAGTAGCACTTAAATTTGGTAAGGAAGTAATCGTTTTTATTATTTCAATATTACCAATACTTGAATTAAGGGGCGGGCTTTTAGCTGCTTCATTATTAGGACTTAATCCTGTAAGTGCATATATTATTTCAATTATAGGAAATGTTCTTCCAGTACCATTTATATTATTATTTATTAACAAAATATTGGAATGGATGGAGAAATCTAAAATTAAGTGGATGAATAAGTTTGCTAAGTGGTTAAATAAAAAAGCTGATAAACATAAAAATCAAATAGAAAAGTATGGTTATTTAGGTTTAGTTTTGTTTGTAGGAATTCCTTTACCAGGCACTGGTGCTTGGACAGGATGTTTAGTTGCATCAATGCTAAACCTTGATAGAAAAAAAGCATTTTATGCTACGTTGTGTGGTATAATTGTAGCTAGTATAATAATGATGGTAGTGTCATATGGAATACTAGGAAATCTTATTCGTTAGGAGGATAAAATATGTTAGGGATTGCTTTTGTAGTACTATTGTGTGGTTTACCAATAATAGTTTTAGGACTTTATATCTATTTTAAAGATAGAGAACGTGAACCAATGGATTTATTAATTAAATTGTTAGGGAAGGGAATATTAGCATGCTTACTTGTATTATTAGTAAGTGGTATTCTTGGAATATTTTTTCCAATATTTGGAGCAGACTACACAACCCTCGATAATAAAAAACTGATGATATATGCATTTATTTGTGTAGCATTAGTAGAAGAATCTTGTAAATATTTCTTCTTATATAGAGAAGCATATAATCATAAAGAATTTGATACTACATTTGATATGGCAGTATATGCATCATTTGTATCATTAGGATTTGCATTTTTTGAAAATATTTTATATTTAATTCAATATGGCGTAGTTAATCAATTTACTAGATATTTTACAGCAGTACCAATGCATTTATGTACAGGTATATTTATGGGTATATATTTAGGAGATGCGGCTTTAGCAGCTCGTAAGGATTTAAAAGAATCTCAAAAGAATAAAGTATTCGCCTTATTAGTTCCAATATTCTTACATGGTTTTTATGATTATACAATTATGGCAGGATATGATGTAATATGGGTTATTTCATTTATCATGATTGTAGTTTTATCTATTATAGTAGTAAATTATAAGAGAAATCGTGATGTTAGACTTAAATATCCAAATAATCAATGTCCACATTGTCATGAAAGAATAGTTGGTATTTATTGTATAAAGTGTGGTAAAAAATTATTCTAATTAAAAAAGAACTTTTAAAGTTCTTTTTATTTTAATTTAGAAAAAACATTTCCTAAAGATTCATTTATTACTAAATTAGCAATTCTATCATAATCAGTTGTTGATCTATTAATAATAACTAGATATTTTCCTCTAAAATGACTTACTAATCCACTAGCAGGATAAACATTTAATGATGTACCAGCAACAATCATCATGTCAGCATGTAAAACATCATATTGTGCTTTTACAAAATCATCACCTAATTGTTCACCATATAATACAACATCTGGTTTAACAATTCCTCCACATTCACATTTAGGAACATCTTTTGAATTAAATATATATTCTGGTCCATAAAACTTATTACATTTAATACAATAATTTCTATATATAGAGCCATGTATTTCATAAACAGTTTTAGATCCTGCTTTAGTATGTAATCCATCTATATTTTGAGTTATAATGCTTTTTAATTTACCTTGTTTTTCTAGTTTTACTAAATATTTATGAGTTATATTAGGTTCTTTATCTAAACAGTTTAATTTATCTCTATAGAATTTATAGAATTCTTTAGTATTTGAATAGAAAAATCCTGCACTTAAAATCATTTCTGGAGGCCATTTATATTTTTCGTTATATAATCCATCTTTACTTCTAAAATCTTTAATACCACTTTCTGTAGAAACTCCAGCTCCTCCAAAAAAGACAATATTATTAGATTCATCAATCATTTTTTGTAATTCATTTATTTTCTCTTTCATAATTAAATTATATCTTATTTTTACTAATATTTGTATTATTTATTTAAAATATGATACAATTTACTTACTTAAAGAGGTCGTATGAAAAAGTTTATTAAAATATTTTTATTAATTGTTGGGACTATTCTATTATTTTTAGTGCTTGATAGATTATATGTTTATAAAAACTATTATATTAAACAAGATATTAACATTAAAAATGATGGAAGTATTGTTATTAAACATAAAGATGTTAAAAATTATTTAGATTATAATGGTATTAAAATTAGAAACGATTTTAAAAATTATACATTTGAAGAAGATGATAATTCATATGTTCAATATGATAAAGATGAAGAAATAATAAATATGTTTGCTGTTTATAATACAGATACATTATTAAATACTTTTATAACATATGATAATGCTTTAATAAGTAATATTAAAGTAGAGAAATATTTAAATGATCATAATATTAATAGTGATTTAGAA
Source organism: uncultured Mycoplasmatota bacterium (assembly GCA_946528555.1). The sequence goes on along the minus strand of CAMMYS010000020.1, from coordinate 28,432 downwards.
TTGTTAAATTATATTGAAAACTATAAACAATATATTAACATTTTTACTGATAGTTCTATCATAAAAATGGATTATTATATTAAAAGTTATGTTGAAGATGTATTACCTCTTATATATGAATATAAAGTTATAGAAGGGGATTATAATGGTTTACTAGTTTATAATTATAATTTTGAAGAGGAAGAAAATATTGATGTATTATTATTTGATGATGATAAAGTAACTGTATTATCATTTATAGGAATGAATGTTGAAGAGAAAAATGTAGTAGATTTAATAGGGACAGTGATTGTGTATGCAGAAGAATAAATTAAAAATATTATATGAAGATAAGTGTTTATTAGTTGTATACAAAGATTATGGTATTCCAACTATTAAGAGTGAGAAATACAAAAATAATTTATATAGTGAAGTGTATGATTATTTACATAAAAAGAATCAAAGAGTATTCGTTGTTCATAGACTTGATAAAGATACTGGTGGACTAGTAATATTTGCTAAGGACGATAAAGTTAAAAAACTACTTCAAGATAACTGGGATAATGTAACTAGAAAGTATTATGCTTTAGTACATGGTAAAACAAATAAGTGTGATGAAATAATTTCTTATATTAAAGAAACTAAATCACTATATTGTTATTCTACAAATGATAAAAGTGGAGAACTTGCTAAAACATTATATAAAAGAGTTAAATCTAATAAACTATATACTTTACTTGATATAGAAATCAAAACAGGCAAAAAGAATCAAATTAGGGTACATATGAAAGATAATAATACTCCAATACTTGGAGATAGAAAATATGGTAAAAAGGATGGCTTTAGACATATGGCATTAAATGCATATTATTTATGTTTTAAACATCCAATTACTAAAGAAAGAATAGAGATTGATACTGGAATTCCAGAAGAATTTCAAAGTATTATGAGTAATGTTAAATGAAAAAGGTGTATTTAATTTTAACTCAAACATATTCTGGATTAGCAAGAACAATTAAAGTATTTACACATGATAAATATTCTCATGCATCAATATCATTAGATTCTAAATGCAATGAAATGTATTCTTTTGGAAGAAAATATAGATATTTTCCATTTTATGGAATATTTAAACAAGAGAATTTAAATAAAGGATTATTCAAAAATAAAGGAGCTTTAATATCTATATATGAAATAGATATAACAGAAGAACAATATAATAAAATTAAAAATAATATTTTAAATATTAAAAAAACCAATAAAGGTTATAACATTATTGGTTTACTGCTCGCTTATTTTAGAATTAAATTGCATAGAAATAAATATTATTGTTCAGAATTTGTTTATGAAGTATTGTCTGGTAAAGGTGTAGATATATATAGTAAAGAACAAATTAGATTTAGACCTATGGAATTAATTGAAAAAAACTTTAAAAAAATTTATGAAGGAGAAATTAGAGAGTTTATTAAAACTATCTAGTTTCTCTTTTTATTAATTTAGCATGTACTACTATCTTTTCATCTGTCTTATGACAAGTTGATAGAGTAAGTAATGTATCATTAACACTTACATTAGCATCAAATTTATATTTAGATCTTTTCTTAACAGTATCAATAAATTTTTTAAAGTCATCATCATTTTTAAAATCAGTTGTTATATAGTATGTTTCAGTCTTAATAGAATAAACACTAAATATTTGCCATAGTGTATTTTCTTTTTCTGTAGATAATTTAATAACATGATTATCTGAATTATTATACCAATTTTTTGTAAGAACATTTTTTAAAGTACCAAACATTGTTTTATTAAGTCTGGCATGTCCATAAATAATATTATTTTTACTTAAATTATTTATATCATTTCTATAATCTAAGAAAACCCATCCAGCATCAGTATATTTCTTTTCAAAAGAGTGAGTTAAATAATATTTATTATCTTTAGCTTGTACAAATGGGTAATTAATATTAGTACCACTTAATTGAATCCAACCTTTAGTATCTTTATTTTTCTTTTTTAATTCTTCAAAATCTACATTAATAAGATTCATTTTAATATATGACCAATATATACTTTTCTTTTTAGTATCAGTTTGTAAAGTTTCATTCTCACCAATTATTTCAGCATTTTCAGTTTCATTAACTTCTTCAACAACAGTACTATTAATAATGTCATCAACAATTTTATCAGTATTAACATTATCTTCATGCCACATGAATATCTTAACAGTACTATATGTGAATGTTAGCAAACATCCAATTAATAAAATTAATAATAAAATTTTCATTCCTTTTTTCTTCATAATATAAGTATATAACAAAAAAGGCGAAAAATAAATATACTAATCGCCTGGAATTATTTCAATAAATGTACCTTCTTTTGGTTCATTTGATGAACTAGAACTTGATGATCCATATGTAACTCTAGAAACTTTCTTTGGTTCCGTTCCTTTAACAAATAAATGTGTTTGAATCTTTGATGATGGAGTTGATGAATTTGGTTTTTCTGGTGGATTAGATCCAACTACGACTTTAGCAGATACTAATCCAGAAGGTCTTTTAAATCTAGAATTTTTATTCATAACTCTATTAACTATATATTTTTGTATTTTTCTTCTTTGACTCCATCCATGTGAAGATGTCATATATGTATTTTTAGTAATTTTGTCATATCCATACCATATAGCAACAGCATAATCAGGACTAAATGTAACTGTCCATGCATCTCCTATTGTTGAAGATGGTAAGTGTAATTTTTTAATTAATCCATAATCTGCGCTACTAGTACCTGTTTTAGAAGCTAAATCTGTTCCTTTAACATGTACACTACTTGGTGTAACATTTTTAAGAATAGAACTTATCATATAAGCTGTTGTTGCTTTCATAGCACGTTTTTTAGTATATGTAAATTCTTCTGTAATATCTTCTGTACCATTTTTGTAAACAATTTTTGTAAATGAGTGTGGTTCAGTATAATATCCACCATTTCCAAATGCAGAATATGCTGCTGCAAGTTGAAGAGGGGATACTCCATTAAATCCACCAATCGAATGTGATTCATTTATATAAGTACTATTAGGATTTAAATATTCTGGTGTTATTCCAAGTCCAGTAACAAACTTATTAATATTTGAATTTTTAACTTTCTTAAATGCTTGAAGTGCACAAGTATTTCTAGATTGTACTAAACATTGTCTTAATGTCATAAATCCTAAGTATCTATGATCAACATTTTGCATAGTACCACCATTAGTATATTTAACTGGTTTATCAACAAATGGAGTATAAGTAGACCAATTGTTAAATTCCATACCTGGTCCATAATCAAATAATGGTTTAGCAGTAGAACCTGGGTGTCTACTTATTTGAGTAGCATAGTTAAGTGATAATTCACTATTTTTGTTTCTTCCAGCACCAACTGCTAATATAGCACCAGTTTTATTATCAACCATAGCTATACCAACTTGTACTTTTTTATTTTTAAATTTATAGTTTTTATAAAAATTATTAATAACATCTTGTTTACTCTTAGACATTGTTGAATATATATCCATAGATACAATATATGGATTATTTCCAGTTCTATCTATTACTTCTTGAACAACTGTATCTATAAATCCTTGATAAGGATTTATACCTTCTTTATTTTGAACAATGATATCTTCAATATCCACTTTTTTAGCAGCTTCACATTCTTCTTTAGATATATAACCATATTTATACATTAAATCTAATACTACATTTTTTCTACCATTTGTATTATCAGGATTTACATATGGATCATATTTACCAGGTGCTTGAAATAATCCTGCTAGCATAGCAGCTTCAACTAGATTCAAATCTTTAACATCTTTATCAAAATAAATGTTACTAGCAACTTGTACTCCATAAGCACCACCACCCATATATGGTGAATTAACATAGAACTCAATAATTTCTTTTTTAGAATAATCTTTTTCTATTTTAAATAGTGATAGATATATATCAGTAAACTTTCTAATAACTCCTTCAAAACCTTCTGATTCAGTACTTGTAAGAGAGTTTTTAGATACTTGCATAGTTAGAGTAGATGCACCACCAGCATCTTTTCCTTGAATATATGCAGTACCTGCATTTAAGAATCTAACTATATCTAAACCTTTGTGTTGAAAGAATCTATTATCTTCTGTTGCTATAATAGCATCTACTAATACATTAGGAAGATCTTCATATTCAACTATCTCTCTTTTTTCACTTCCTATTGTTGCTATTAAACTACCACTAATATCATAAATATTTGAAGATTCTTTTTTATATAATAAGTCAGTATTAAATTCAGGTGCTCTTAAATATATATAATACATAAAGCCAAAAAAAATAGAAAAACAAAAAAATATCATAATTAATATGACCTTTAAAAATAAATGAGATTTTTTGTTTTTCAATTTCTTCATAAGTTTGTATTATAACATGATTATTTTATATTTTTAATACTTTTTTTAAATATTTTTTAATTTATAAAAAATAATCATGTTATAATTAAAATATGTTAAATATTTTTGACAAATTTCCAAATGTTTTTGGTAGATTAATAATGTTTTTCTAAACTATAATTGTTTGTGAAAGGAGTTATTATGCAACTAGGAAATAAAATATTAAAATTAAGAAAAAAGAAAGGCTTATCTCAAGAAGAACTTGGTGAAAAAGTAGATGTTACAAGACAAACTATAAGTAATTGGGAATTAGGTGAAACACAGCCTAATCCTGAACAATTAAAAAAGTTATCAAAGGAATTAAATGTAAGTATTGATGAATTACTTGATAATGATATTCAAAATGTATTAGTAGAGAAGGTATCAAATACTGAAAAATTAGCAGGCTATATTTTAAAGATTATTAAAATATCTATAGGTTTTCTAATATCGGCTTTTGTTCTATTAATATCAGTATCTTTAATTTTGAGAATTGTTAGAAGTAAGCAAGATACTGGAAGAGAAATAGAAGAAAATATTCATTGTACTTTATATGGAGAAGAACATAGTTATTCAATTACATATGAAGAATATACAGGAAGACCAATAGGTTCAGGTGGAGATCCATATTTTTATGATATTTTAGATTTAGACAAATATAATGATGCTAATCAAATATTTAATGTTATAAATGATTATGTTAAAAAGAATGGTGGTACATGTACAAGATTTGTTGGTAGAGAATTAAATGATATAATTAATATGTATATTAAAGAAGGTACTCTTACTAATACTGGTGCTACAATCGTTATTGAAAATGAATATGATTACAATATATTATTTGGTGAATCATATTATATTGAAAAATATAATTACAATAGCAATAAGTTTGAAGAATTAGAAAATCAATCAAAGTGTGTAGTTAATGATATAGGATATGCTTTATCTAAAGGACAAACAAAAGAAATGAATTATGATTGGTCACATTGTTTAGGTAAATTAGAAAAAGGAACTTATAGATTTGTTAAAGATATCAGTTTTGATTCAGATAGCCCAATTGAAGAAAATAATGTATACTATATATGGACTGAGTTTACAATAGATTAACATGGAGGATAATATGTCAATTAAAGATATTTTTAAAAAAAGAAAACAAATTAATGAAGATTTTGAAAGAATTAATCATGAATTAGTAAAATTATATGCAGAGGATGAACAATTAAAAAAAGATTGCCCTCATTCACTAGTAGTATTATTTAGTGACGATGGACCTAGAAAAAAGTTAATTGAAGGAACTTGTTTTTGTCCAGCATGTAATTTAAAATTACAAATAGTTAAAAAAGAACATTTAAAAAGAAGTGTTTTTAGAAAATCTGAAATTATTGATGTAAGAAAATTATCTTTAATAGCAAATTCTGAAACATTAAATGCAATTAGAGATGAGATATATAATAATATTGGAGAGTATATTAATCTTCCATTACATGTTTTAGAAGATAGGATGACATCTGTATTATCTCCATATGAAGTTAAATTTGAAGATAAGGTATTAAAAAGACAATTAAAATAATTGTCTTTTTTGTTATAATATTTTTTAGAGGTGTACTATGAATAAAAAAGAAATAATAGATTTATTAGAACAATTAAATATTTCTAAAGAAGAATATGTCATATTATCATCTAGTGCTCTTGTTATAAGAGGCATATATGATAAAGCTGGTGATATAGATTTAGCTGTTACACAAAATGGATTAAATATGTTAAATAAACAATTCAAATTAATAGATAAAGGTAATAATTGGTTTACTGTTAATGATAAAATTGAATGTGTTTTAGACGAAACAGTTAAAAAAGAAAAATATGGTGAATATTATTTACAAGATATAATTCAATATTATGAATTTGTTAAATCAAGAAATAGAGAAAAAGATAAATTAAGATTACCAATATTAGAAGAATATATTTTAAGGAGGAAAAAATGAAAATACCATTTAAAGAAGGAAATATATTAATTCCAAAAAATATAGATATGTCAAAGTGGAGTGTAGTAGCATGCGATCAATATACTTCAGAACCAGAATATTGGAGTGAAGTAGAAGATTTTGTTGGAGATAGTCCATCTACATTAAACTTAATTCTTCCTGAAATATATTTAGAAGAAAAAGATGTTGATGAGAGAATTAAAAATATTAATAAAAAAATGGAACAAATGTTAGAAGATAATATTTTTAATGAATATGAAAATTCAATGATATATGTTGAAAGAACTCAATATGATGGTAAAGTAAGAGAAGGTTTAATTGGAATAATAGATTTAGAAGATTATTCATATGAAGAAGGTTCTCAAACATTAATAAGAGCAACAGAAAAAACTGTTGTTGAAAGAATACCACCTAGAATGAAAGTTAGAGAAAATGCATTACTTGAATTACCTCATATAATGATATTAATAGATGATGATAAAAAAGAAATAATAGAATCTTTAAAAGATAAAGTAAGTGAGAAAATATATGATTTTGATTTAATGCAAAAAGGTGGTCATATAAAAGGATATCTATTAAATAAAAGAGAAATAGATAACGTAATTAAAAAACTAGAATTATTAGCAGATAAAAAATCATTTGAAAAGAAATATAATGTTAAAGATAAAGGAGTTCTTTTATTTGCTATGGGTGATGGTAATCACTCATTAGCTACTGCTAAAGAATGTTATGAAAAACTAAAAAAGTCTATGTCAAAAGAAGAATATCTAAATCATCCAGCAAGATATGCATTAGTTGAATTAGTTAATTTACATAGTGATGCTTTAGTATTCGAAGCAATTCATAGAGTATTATTCGATATAGATGTAGATAACTTTATAAAAGAATTAAATAACTATTATGATTTAAATGAAAAAAGTGGTCAAAAAATAGAAATTGTTTCAAAAAAATATAATAAAGTGCTATATATATCAAACCCTAAATCAAATATAGCAGTTGGATCAATACAAATATTTATAGATGAATATTTAAAAAATAATAAAGGTAAAATAGATTATGTTCATGATGAAGAAGTTGTAAGAGAATTATCATCAAAAGAAAATAATCTTGGTATAATATTAGAACCAATGTCTAAAAATGATTTATTTAAGACAGTAATATTAGATGGAGCATTACCAAGAAAAACTTTTTCTATGGGAAACGGAAATGATAAAAGATTTTACCTAGAAGCAAGAAAAATTAGGTAAAATATAGTAAATGCAACCAACTTTCTACAAAAAACAACCTAAAATTGGTAGAGTGCAACTGGTAGAAATAATACAATTGTGGTGTAAAAAGGAGGGAAAACATGAATAATAAGTTTTCTGAAAATTTAAAGAAGATTAGAAAAGAACATAATCTTTCACAAGAACAACTTGCTGATGAACTTGGCGTATCAAGACAAGCAATATCAAAATGGGAATCAGCAACAGCATATCCAGAGATGGATAAAATAATTGCTTTATGTGATAAATTTAATTTAAATATTGATGATTTATTACATAGAGATATAAAAGAAGTAAAAGGAGAAGAAGAAAGTAAAAAGAATATTAATAATTTTATTAATGACTTTTTAAAATTTATATCAGACTCAGTTAATCTATTTAGTAAAATGAATTTTAAAAGTAAATTAAAATTAATATTTGAAGAATTAGTAATAATAGGTTTATTAGTAGGTTTATCATTTATATTATTTGCGATTTTTACATCAATCTTTTCAAATTTATTTAGTTTCATTCAATATGATAAATTAAATTATCTTTTAAATAATTTCTTTGAATCAGTATTAGCACTATTCTTTATAGTAGCTTCTATTGTAATAATAATTCATATATTTAAAGTTAGATATTTAGATTATTATAATAAAGTTAAAGAAGAAGTTAAAAATGAAGAAGAAAAATCTGATGAATCTGAAGAAGAGAAAATAGTAGTTGATAAAAAGAATAAAATTGCATTTAAACAAAGTGAAAATAAAATAATTATTAGAGATCCTAAACATAGTGAATATAGATTTATTAATGGATTATTTAAATTCTTTATATTAATAGTTAAATTCTTTGCATTATGTATTGGTATATTTGTATGCTTTGCTTTAGTAGGTTTATTTGCAGCACTTTGTTTATCATTCTTGATTTATAAAACTGGATTTTTGTTCCTAGGAACATTATTAACAATATGTGGATGTTCTGTTATTGGAATAATTATTTTATTAATAATATTTAATTTTGTATTTAATAGAAAAAATAATAAGAAGTCAATGATATGGAGTTTTATTATTTCATTGATATTATTAGGATTTGGAATTGGTTTAATATTTATTGGTTCACTAGATTTTGAAGTATCAACTTATGATAAAGAAATATATGAAACTAAAGAATTAGAATTTGATATGAGAAATGATTTATTATTCTATGATGATTTTGATGAAATAGAATATGTTGAAGCAGATATCAAAAATGTAAAAGTTGAATATAACATTAATAAGTCCTGTGAAATGAAACCAAATGAATATGAAAGTGGTATATATTTCCATACTAATTGTGAAAATGGACTTAAGATGGTAAAAGAAGAATTAAGAATGATTAATAAAAAGAAATTAGTAGCATTAAATGATGAAGTTCAAGAAATAAAAGTATATGCTTCTAAAAAGAATATTGAACAACTTAAAACTAATTCAGAAGAATATTATAAAAAAGTTAAAGAAGTTGATGAAGAACGTAAAAGAGTAGAAGAAGAATATGCTAGTAATATAAATGAACTTCAAAAAGAAATAAATGATTTAGAAATAGAACTTGATAATTGTAGAAATAATGAGGAATAATAACAAAAATATGATATAATATATCCTGTGAAGGAGATCTATATGAAAAAGTGTGTTGTTATATATAATCCTAATAGTGGAAGATTAACTAATAGAGTAGAGATTAAAAGAATTTATAAGATACTTGAAAATTATGGTTATGAAACAGAAATAAAATATACTGAGTATAGAGGTCATGCTAAAGAGATGACTAAAGATTTAAAAAATGTAGATTTACTTTTATGTGCAGGTGGAGATGGTACATTAAATGAAGTTATTTCTGGAAATATTGAAAGAAGAAAACCAATCTTATTAGGTCATTTACCACTTGGTAGTGTTAATGATGTAGCACATATGTATGGAATGACAAATAATACTATAAGAAATATTATTATGTTATTGCATGGTAAAAAGAAAAATATAGATGTTTGTTTAATAAATAATAATCCATTTGTATATGTAGCTTGTATGGGAGCATTTGTAGATATATCTTATGCAACACCAAGAAAGTTAAAAGAAAAATATGGAAAACTTGCATATGCAATATATGGAATTAAACAATTAAAACAAAATTTACAATTCTTTGATGTAAAATATACAGTTGATGGAGAAACATATAATAAAAGATTTTCATTTATATTTATAACTAATAGTAGTAGAGTTGGTGGAGTTAATAATATATACAATGATGTAAAATTAGATGACAATAAATTTGAAGTATTAATGTTAGATATAAAAAGTAAATGGGATATTATAAAAGCAGTTCACTATCTAACAAGAAGAGAGTTATCTGATATTCCTGGCGCAACATATTTAAAAACTGATAATCTAAAATTGGAATTTGAGCAAATACCCCCATCATGGTGTATAGATGGTGATGAATTAAAACATGATGAAAGTAATTTTGAAATAAAAATAAATAAAGATAATGTTATGTTATTACCAACAAGAAATATTGATAAATTATTTGAAAATGTTGATGAAGATGAATTAAATTTAGAAGATGAGACTATAGATTAATCTATAGTCTTTTTATTTACACTTAATTGCTGTTGTTTTGCGTTGATAATATAGTTTTTTTAAAATAAGTATTGTATAATTAACTATTATAGAAAGGGTATAAATATATGCAAGTAATCAAGTCAGTTATTCTATTAATAGTTGGTTTTATAGTATTAGTTAAAGCATCTGATATTTTTGTTACTGCTGTTAGTTCAATAGCAACTAATTTAAAAATGTCTAAAATGATGATTGCACTTACTGTAGCTGCGTTTGGTACTTGTGCACCAGAATTAGCAATATCCTTTCAAAGTATGAGTGCTGGAATAGGTGATATAGCTCTTGCTAATGTACTTGGTAGTAATGTAGTAAATATATTACTGATTGTAGGACTTGCTGCTTGTGTAGCACCGATTAGGGTAAAAAATCACGTTATAAAAAAAGAATTACCCATATTACTTGTTGTAACATCAATGTTTTGTTTATGTATTATTTCACATAAATTTGGTATATCAGGAAAAGAATATGTACTTGATAGACAAGATGGATTTATGTTACTTAGTTTTTTTGGATTATTTATTTTTTATATAATTAGTGTTGTTAAAGCAAAACAAGGAGTTTTAGAATTTGAAAAACCAAAATATGGAATAGTTAAATCTATTATTTATTCTATTCTTTGCTGTACAGTAATAATTTTTTCAAGTGATATAGTTGTTGATAATGCAGTTGTTTTAGCTACTTTATTAGGAATTAGTACTAAAGTAATTACAATGACAATAGTTGTTATAGGAACATCTCTTCCAGAAATGACAATGACAGTTATCTCTGCTAAAAGAGGAGAATTTGATTTTGCTTTAGGAAATATTATAGGAACAAATATATTTAATATAGGAGTTGTTCTTGGATTGCCATTATTAATATTTGGTGGTTTTAATAGTTTAAGTTTTACTATTATTGATGTATTTGCAGTATTTTTAGCAGCATTTATATTATTCCTATTTGCTAGAAATGATAGAAAGCTTTCTAGTTTAGAAGGAGCTATTATGATTAGTATTTTTATAATATATTATGCTTATGTTTTAGTGTCATAAAAATAAATTGTTTTAATAAAAAAATAATGATATTATTATATTGAAGAGGAGGATTATTATGGCAAAATTTTGTAGTAATTGTGGAAATCAATTAAAGGACAAAGATGAGTTTTGTCCAAAGTGTGGTACTGCTCAAAATCAACAACCAACACAACAAGCACAACCAACACAACAAGCACAACCAACATATCAACAACCTAATAATGGAGGACAATATCCAAATCAAAAATCTAAAATGGCTGCTGGATTACTTGGAATTTTCTTAGGAAGCCTTGGAGTACATAATTTTTATTTAGGATATACTGGAAAAGCAATTGCACAATTATTAATTTCATTATTAACATGTGGAGTTGGTGCAGCTGTATCTGGCATTTGGGGATTAATAGAAGGAATTTTAATTTTAACTGGATCTATTAATGTTGATGCAAATGGTGTTCCTTTAGGGGATTAATGAAAAATAGAATTTCAAAAATAATTATAATAAGTATCTTTATGATACTTTTTTATGTATTTTTAAATCATAATTTATTTGAATGCATTTTTCAAAAATATCTAGGTATTGCATGCCCTGGATGTGGACTTACTAGAGCATTTAGATATTTAATTCATTTTAAAATAATAGATGCTATTAAGATGAATTTTTTATCAATACCATTATTTATATTAATGATTATAACATTTATATTATTAATATTAGATATTATTAAAAATAAATATAATACTGAAAAATTTATTATGCATATTTTAACTAAATATAAATATTTAATAATCGTTTTATTGATTATTGCAATTATTGTTAATAATTTGAATCCTTTAATAATGACTAGCAATAGTCTTTTTTATTGCACATTTTTGTTTTTTTCTTTATAATTATTTTGTGAGGTAGATAATTATGAGAAGAGATTATGCGCGTAGAGTAAAAGATTTTAATGGAATGAATCAATTAGCAATTGATATAAAGCCAAATAGGAGTGTTAGTGATGTTTATATAAATCAAAAAATAGATGTTACTGAACTAATGGACTATTTAGCTAAGAAAAAGAAAAAAGGAGAGCATTATACTTTTTTTAATGCTGTAGTAACAGCTGTTGCTAAGACATTTTATAATAGACCATATTTAAATAGATTTGTCCAAGATAGACATATATTTGAACATAAGTATGTAGATATTGCTTTTGTTGCAAAAGTTGCTTTTGAAGACAAAGCAGAAGAATTAATGTTAGTAGTTAGAGTTGATAAAGATGACAATTTAGAATCAATTACTAAAAAATTAACTGAAAAAATAGAAAAGATTAGAAAAAATAAAGGCAAAGATGTTGAAGTAAAAGGTGGCAATAAAGTAATAGACATGTTAGGTCATCAACCTAATATTGTTAGAGTACCAATTATTGGTGTTTTAAAGTGGATGGATAAAAAAGGTATTCTTCCAAATTCAATAGCAGAAGATAATATTTATTACAGTAGTATTATTCTTTCAAATTTAGGTGCTATTCATTGTGGTGCTATTTTCCATAATATTACAGATTTTGGTAATTCTAGTTCACTTGCTACAATGGGAGAAGTAAAGGAAGAAGAAGTTATTATAAATGGTAAAAAAGAGGTTAGAAAATTGTGTGAATTTGGTATTAATTTAGATGAAAGAATTGCTGATGGTTATTATTTTGCTAAATCTGTTCAACTATTACAATATATAATTAGTAACCCTGAGCTATTAGAGGGCAGAGCCGATGAAACAATCAAAATTAAAGAATAACACTCCATGGGTAAGATTTTATAAAGAAGGAGTTAATGCAAATTTAAAATATAGTGATTCATCAATGGTAGGATATTTTTTAGAAGCAGTTGCTAGATATCCTGAAAGTATTGCATGTGAATACTATGGTGGCCAAATTACATATAGAGATTTTTATGAAAGAATAAGATCTGCTGCTAAATCTTTAAAAACACAAGGTATTAAAGATGGAGATAAAGTAACTATATGTATGCCAAATACACCATCTGCTATTATTATGTTTTATGCAATTAATATGGTGGGAGCTATAGCTGCAATGGTACATCCATTATCAGCAGAAAATGAGATTGAAAAATATCTAAATGAAAGTGATAGTAAATTATTATTTGTACTTGATTTAGTTTATGATAAAGTGCGTAATATTATAGATAATACAAATGTAAAAAAAGTAGTTATTGGATCAGTTGGTGATAATTTAAAACCAATTAAAAAGATTCTTTATAAATATAAATCTAGAGGAAAAGTTCCTAAAATAGAATTAACTGATGATATCATGACATGGAATGAATTTCTAAATTATGGTTATGATTATGATGGAGATACATTAGTAATTAAGAAAGCATCTGATCCAGCAGTAATTCTATATAGTGGTGGAACTAGTGGTGATCCAAAAGGAATATTACTTTCAAACAAAAACTTTAATGCACTTGCTATGCAGTGTGCTTTAATGGTAGAACAAACTGGAGAAGGAGTTTCTATTCTAGCAGTTCTACCAATATTTCATGGTTTTGGTTTAGGAGTTTGTATACATACACCATTATGCTGTGGAATGAAAATAATACTTGTACCAGATTTTGGACCAAAAATATTAATTAAAACTCTTAAAAAATATGAACCAAATATTATATGTATGGTTCCAACATTATTTGAACAATTAGCTGAATCAAATTTAGGTAAAAAAGATTTGGCATTTTTGACGTGTGCTGTTTCTGGTGGAGATTATATGTCTGCTGATTTAAAACATAAAGTTGATGATTATTTACATGATCATGGATCAATAGCAGAAGTAAGAATTGGATATGGTCTTACTGAAGCAAGTGCAGCAACATGTTTAACACCAACTGGTGGATATAGAGATGGTACTATTGGTATTCCATTCCCAGATACATACTATAAGATAGTAAAACCAGGTACTCATGTTGAAGTTAAGCCTGGAGTAGAGGGCGAACTATGTATTAGTGGGCCAACAGTAATGTTAGGATATTTAAATAATATTGAAGAAACTATAAAAGCTATACAAAAACATGAGGATGGTAAATCTTGGTTACATACTGGTGATATGGCTTATATGGATGAAGATGGTTATGTATATTACAAACAAAGAATTAAACGTATGATAGTTTCAAGTGGTTATAATGTATATCCAAGTTATATTGAACAAGTTATTAACTCCCATCCTGATGTATTTACAAGTGTAGTAATTGGAATACCACACCCACATAAAGTGCAAGTTGCTAAGGCATATATAGTTTTAAAAGAAAATGTTAAATATACAAAAGATGTAGAAAAAAGTATTAAAGAGCATTGTGCAAAAAACTTAGCTAAATATGCTTTACCATATGAGTATGAATTTAAAAATGATTTACCTAAAACTCTTGTTGGAAAAGTTGCTTATAGAGAACTAGAAAAAGAATCAAAAGAAGGCAAAAAAGAGGAAAAGCCTGAGGTTAATCAATATGATACTTCTGATAAAAGAGTTATAAGATTATTGAAGAAAATTCAAAGAAAAGAAAATAGAATTAACAAATTAAAAAACAAATTATTAAAGTTAGTAAAGGTGGGTAAATAAATGAAAAAATATGATGTAATAATAATTGGAGCAGGTCCTGGAGGAATATTTAGTGCTTATGAATTAATGACAAAAGCTCCTAAATTAAAAATAGCTGTATTTGAAGCAGGAAAAGAATTAAGTAAAAGATATTGTCCTCTTGCTGATAAGAAAGTAAAAGAGTGTATTAAATGTAAAAGCTGTTCTATTATGAGTGGTTTTGGTGGAGCTGGAGCTCACTCTGATGGAAAATATAATATTACTAATGATTTTGGTGGTACTTTATATGAACATATTGGTGCTCAAGAAGCTATTGATTTAATGAATTATGTTGATGATATCAATATGAAAAATGGTGGAGCTGGAACAAAATTATATTCAACAGCAGGAACAGAATTAAAAAAAGTTTGTATGCAAAATAAATTAAAATTATTAAATGCATCTGTAAGACACCTTGGAACAGATAAGAATTATACTGTTTTAGAAAATTTATATAATCAAATGAAAGATAAAATTGATTTCTTCTTTGATACACCAGTTGAAACAATAGATATTGAAGATGATAAATATGTTATTACAACTGAAAAATCTAAATATGTTTCTCCAAAATGCATTGTTTCTGTTGGAAGAAGTGGAAGCAAATGGATGGAAAATGTATGTAAAAAATTAGATATTCAAACACTTTCAAATAGAGTAGATATTGGAGTTAGAGTTGAACTTCCACATGTAATTTTCTCTCATTTAACAGATGAATTATATGAAAGTAAAATTGTATATAAAACTGAAACATATGAAGACAATGTAAGAACATTTTGTATGAACCCACATGGTATTGTAGTTACTGAAAATACAAATGGTATTGTAACTGTTAATGGACATAGTTATGAAGATGTTTCAAAACATACTGATAATACTAACTTTGCACTACTTGTTGCTAAACATTTTTCAGAACCATTTAAAGATAGCAATGGTTATGGTGAAAGCATTGCAAGACTTTCAAATATGTTAGGTGGAGGAGTACTTGTTCAACGTTTCGGTGATTTAATTAGAGGACGTAGAAGTACAGAAAAAAGAGTAAATGAAGGAATTGTTGTTCCAACATTAAATGCTACTCCAGGAGATTTAAGTCTTGTTTTACCAAAGAGAATATTAGATGATATTATTGAAATGATTTATGCTTTAGATAAAATAGCACCAGGTACTGCTAATGATGATACACTTCTTTATGGTGTAGAAGTAAAATTCTATAACATGGAAGTAGACATTGATGAAAATTTAGAAACTAAATATAAAGGATTATATGTAATAGGTGATGGTAGTGGAGTAACTCACTCATTATCACATGCATCAGCTAGTGGTGTTTACGTAGCAAGAGACATTTTAGGAAAGAAATAATATGGATTTAAATGATAAAGAAATAATTGATGATGAAATAACTCAAGAAGATATAGATTTAATGATGCAAGTTCTTGTTGAAAATGAAGAAGATCTTTTTGCTGAATTCTTTAGAGATAATATGGAAGAATTAGAAAGAAGAATAGAAGTTGCATATAATAGTGCTTCTGAAGTTTATGCTGGAGATACTGAGTTTGAAGATTATTATTCACTTACAGATACTTTAGAATTAGTATATGAGTTTTTAGATTCATTGAATCCTAAATATAGGAAAGAATTTGATAGATTATTTATTAGTGGTGAAATGGATATATTAAGTGAACATGATATAGATGATGAACCTTATGTTGATATGGAAACATTTAAGGAAAAGAATCTATTAAATATACATATACCACTTGATCATAATCTTTATGATGTATATTCATTTGTACATGAATTCTTTCATACAACAAATTGTTATGAAGATGAAAATACTGATAAACAATTTCTTTCTGAAATGGTACCAATATTCTATGAATTCTTATTATTTGATTTTTTAAGAACTAAAGAAGTTAATCAATTAGAGAATAATCGTTGTATAGATGAAAGAATAGGTGTATTTTTAGATACTGCTTTTGATTTAAATGAAATGATTTTTACTATGAAGGAAGCTCTAAAAGGAATGAATCTTGATTATGAAGAAAGATCATCAGAAGATACTGAAAGATTAAGATTCCTAATGGAAGATGATATTAAATATTTTCTTGCAATAACAACTGCTATTTATGAGTATTATGAATATAAAAATGGTGGTATATCATTAAAGAATATAGATGAATTTAATAGAAAATTAAATAAACTAGATGATTTTGATAGTTTGAATTACATTTTACATAAAGATGACATAGAAGATGAAGATATAGTAAAATCTATTGAATATTTAGGTGAACAATTAAAAAACAATATGAGCATGAAAAGATAATTTCATGCTTTTATTTTTATTTATAATTATTTATAATAATATTATTTCAAAAAGATGTTTTGTGTGTTAAAATATATGTTGATAAGGAAGGTATGCAGTATGGGAAAAGTTATATCATTAGTAAATCAAAAAGGCGGAGTAGGAAAGACAACAACTAGTATAAACTTATCTAGTTCATTAGGACATTTAGGTCAAAAAGTTTTATTAATTGATTTAGATTCCCAAAGTAATACTACTACAGGTTTAGGAATAGAAAGGTCTAAAATTAAAAAGAGTATTTATGATGTTATTACTAATAATTGTGAAATAAAAGATGCAATTATTAAAACACCATTTAAGAACTTAAGTATTGTTCCAGCTGTTATTGATTTAGCAGGTGCTGAATTAGAACTTATGCAAATTAGTATGCAAGATAGAAAGTTTGTTATGACAGAACAACTTAAGAAACAAATTGAAACAATAAGAGATAGATATGATTATATTATTATAGATTGTCCTCCATCACTTGGAGTATTAACAACAAATGCTTTAGCAGCATCTGATTCTGTTTTAATACCTGTTCAATGTGAATACTATAGTCTTGAAGGAGTTAATTTGCTTTTAAAAACTGTATTAAATGTACAAAAGAAAATTAATCCAAATTTAGATATTGAAGGAGTTTTACTTACAATGTTAGATGGAAGAACTTTACTTGGTTTAGAAGTTGTTGAAGATGTAAGAAAATTCTTTAGTGAAAAAGTATTTAGCACTATAATACCTAGACTTGTTAAATTAGTAGAAGCTCCATCACATGGAAAACCTATTATTGAATATGATCCAAAAAGTAAAGGAGCCTTAGCATATTTAAATTTAGCTAAAGAGGTGATTGAAAGAAATGGAAACAAATAAGAGATTAGGAAAAGGATTAGAACAACTATTTTCTAATGAATCATTATATTCTAATCCATTAGATCAATTAGATGAAATAGTTGAAACTGCTAAAGAAGACGATATTGTAATGTTGAATATAGATGAATTAAGAAGTAATCCATATCAACCAAGACAAAATTTTGATCAAGAAAAATTACAAGAATTAGCAGATTCAATTAAAGAATATGGTGTATTAGAACCAATTATTGTTACTAAAAGTGTAAAAGGTTATGAAATAGTAGCAGGTGAAAGAAGAACTAAAGCTAGTAAATTAGCAGGTTTAGATAAAATACCAGCTATTATTAAAGATTTTAGTGATAATGATATGATGCAAATAGCTCTTCTTGAAAATATTCAAAGAGAAGACTTAACTGCTATTGAAGAAGCAGAAGCATATTCAAAATTAATTGAAGTTTTAAATATAACACAAGAAGAACTTGCTAAAAGATTAGGTAAAAGTAGAAGTCATATAACTAATATGTTAGGTTTATTAAATTTACCTGATAATGTTAAAGGTGATGTAATAGCAGGTACTATTACTATGGGACATGCTAAAGTATTAAGCAAAATAGAAGATGAAGAAACAGTTAATTCATTAGTAGAAAAAATTAAAAGTAAAAGAATGACTGTTAGAGAATTAGAAGAATTAGCAAGTAATCCAAATATTCCAAAAAAACATCCAATTGTTAGAGCAAATGATAATAAAAAATATGATTTTGTTGAAGATGCTATGACAGATAGAATTGGTAACAGAGTAAGAATTAAAAACAATAAAATAGTTATTCCTTTTAATAGTGAAAAAGATTTAGAAAGAATATTAGATATTTTAGATATTAAAGTAGATGTGGATTAATATGAATAAAGAATATAAATTAGGAAGTAAAGTTATTATGAAAAAACAACATCCATGTGGTACTAATTTATGGGAAATAACTAGAGTTGGTGTTGATATTAAAATTAAATGTATTCATTGTGGTAGAAGTATTATGATGGATAGAATGGAATTTGATAAGAAATTGAAGAAAGTAGAGGAATACTAATGTTTAAGAATAAAAAGAAGTTAAGTCCTGTAGTTACTTGTATTCTTTTAACAGCAATAGTTATTCTATTAAGTGGATTTTTAAGTTTATTAAAAGTACAAGCTGAATATACTACTGTTAGTAAAGTTACAAATGAACTAGTAAACAATGTAGTAGAAGTTAGAAACTTATTTAGTTTAAGTGGATTTAAACATATTTTTACTACAGCAGTTAGTGGATTTATTAATTTTGAACCATTACCTATATTAATAATTGTTTTAATAGGTATTGGAGTGTTGGAAAAGAGTGGTTTTTTAGAGGCATTTTTTACATTGCTAACTAAAAATACTAAAAAGAATACAGTTACATTTTTATTAATATTTATAAGTTTAGTATTTTCATTAGTTGGAAATATTGGATTTGTAATTATGCTTCCTTTAGGAGCTTTATTATTTAAATATGGTAGAAGAAATCCTCAAGGAGGAGTAATTGCAACATTTGCTTCACTTGCATTTGGTACAAGTATTAATATATTTATGACTGCTACTGATAGTTCTCTTATTACATACACATTGAAAGCAGCAAGATTAATTGATCCAAATTATAAAATAGGAACATTCTTTGCATTATTTTTAATGATTGTTATGTTAATAGTAACATCATTTGTATTTACACTTATTACTGAAAAGAAAATAATGCCAAGATTACCAAGAATAGACTATGAAGAAAAAGAATTTACTATTACAAATAAACATTTAAGAGGTTTGATTGTAGGATTAGGTCTTGGTTTATTATATTCATTAATTATTATATATATGATAATTCCAAATTTACCATTATCAGGAGCATTACTTGATAATAGTGCTACTAAATATATAGATATGGTTTTTGGAGCAAAATCTTTATTTAATCAAGGTTTTGTATTTATTGTAACAGTATTATTTATAATTATAGGTTTTGGTTATGGATTTATGGCTAAAACAATTAGAAATTCAAAAGATGTCAGTGAAAGCTTATCTTATTCATTAGATGGAGTAGGATATATATTAGTTTTAATGTTCTTTGCATCATTATTTATTAATGCATATGAACAAAGTAATATTGGAACCGTAATAACTGCTTTTGCATCAACAGTACTAGGAAGTTTAAATGTAACAGGTAGTGTATTAATATTTATTACTTTATTAGTTGTTGCACTTACAAACTTATTCTGTACAAATACAATGTTAAAATGGTCTATTTTATCAGCATCAATAGTACCATTATTTATGAATGCTAGTATTAGCCCTGAATTTGCTCAAATAGTTTATTCAGCAGGTGATGCTATGACTAATGGAATAACTCCATTATTTGTATTCTTTGTAATATATGTAGCAATACTAGAAAAATATAATAAGAGTGAAAATGTAGTTACTATATTTGGAAGTGCAAAAATGGTAATTCCATATAGTATTTATATATCAATAATATGGTTGGTAGTATTAATTGGATGGTTTATGATAGGACTTCCAATTGGTATATCAACATATCCGGGGGTAATTTATGGCGCTTAAAGCAGGAATCATTGGTCTTCCTAATGTAGGAAAGAGCACATTATTTAATGCAATTACAAAAAAGAATATTTTAGCAGCAAACTATCCATTTGCGACAATAGATCCTAATGTTGGAGTAGTTACTGTTCCAGACAAAAGATTAGATGTTTTAAATGAGATGTATAGTCCTGAAAGATTAATACCAACTCAATATGAGTTTATTGATATAGCTGGTTTAGTTAAAGGAGCATCTAATGGAGAAGGTTTAGGAAATAAGTTCCTAGCTAATATTAGAGAAGTTGATGCTATTGTTCAAGTTGTTAGATGCTTTGAAAATAAAGACATTATTCATGTTGAAGGAAATATTGATCCTAGAAGAGATATTGAAATTGTTAATTATGAATTAATGTTAAGTGATTTAGAAATAATAGAAAATAGGCTTTCTAAGATAGAGAAGAAAGCTGTTACTACAAATGATAAAGATTCTTTATTTGAAGTTGCATTACTTAAAAAAGCAAAAGAAAATCTAGATAATGGCTTTATGCTTAGATTAGTAGATTTTGATGAAAAAGAAGAAAAATTATTAAAAACATATAACTTAATTACTAATAAACCATTTATTTATTTAGCAAATGTAAGTGAAGATGATTTATTAGGACCAGAAAATAAATATGTAGAAGAAGTAAGAACAATAGCGGGTATTCAAAATGCTAGTGTAGTTCTTATGTGTGCTAAGATTGAAAGTGAATTATGTGATTTAAATGATGAAGAAAAAGAAGCATTCTTAAAAGATTTAGGAATTGCTAATAGTGGTTTAGATCAATTAATTCATGTTACATATCATATGCTTGGACTTAAAACATTCTTCACAGTAGGTAAGGATGAAGTAAGAGCTTGGACTTTTAAAGATGGTATGAAAGCTCCTGAATGTGCTGGTATTATTCATACTGATTTTGAAAAAGGATTTATTAAAGCAGAAGTTATGAGTTATGATGATTTAATAGAATGTGGTAGTGAATTAAAGGTTAAGGAAGCTGGAAAAGCAAGACTTGAAGGAAAAGATTATTTAATGCAAGATGGAGATATTTGTTATTTCAGATTTAATGTAACTAAATAATATTTACATTATGCTTGTAAAATCAAAATATATATTTTTGTAAATTTACAAAATAAAAAAGGAACTATTAAATAGTTCCTTTTCTTTTTTTATATTTATTTTATTTCTATGAATTTCTTTGATTCTTTCTTTGTTTCTTTTGGGAAAGAGATTTTTAATACACCGTTATTAAATTTAGCGTTGATTTCATTTTCTTTTACATTGCCAACATTAAATTGTCTTTTGAATGATCCTGTGATTCTTTCTTTACGAATATAGTTCTTTTCCTCATCTTCATGTTCATTATTCATAGTAGCTTCAATAGTAAGAATACCATCTTCTACATCAAGTTTAATGTCTTCTTTATTGTATCCTGGAACATCCATATCAATATGAATGTTTCCTTTCTTTTCATAGACATCACATTTCATATCCATCTTAGGCATTCTTGGCATTGTAGGAAAATCATCAAAGAAATCATCTAAATAAAATCTACTTGGTAATAAACTCATTATTACTCATCTCCTTACAACTATAATTATACTCAATAATTAGCACTTGTCAATAGTGAGTGCTAATATTTTTAAAAAAATTAATTTTTATTGACAAATAGGGCATTTTAGAATATCATATAAATGTTTTAAGGGGTTTGCTTATGAAGAAAGATAAAAGATTCTTAACTAATTTAGAAAAAGAATTATCTGTCCTAAAGCCAAAGGATAGAGATTTTGTTTTGGATAAATATAGAAATATAATTGATGATGGATTAGCTAATAAGAAAAAAATAACTGTTATCTTAAAAGAAATAGGTCCAGTTAAAGAAGTAGCAGAAAGAGAAATTGAAGAAATAAAATCTAAAGAAAAGAAAGAAAATGTATTTAATAGATTTTTTAGTTTTATTAGTAAAGATTTAACTGCTAAGAATCCAGAAGAAATTGAAGAAAAGAATAAATTAAAAGAAGAAAAAAGAAAAGAAAAAGAATTATTAAAAGAAGAAAAAAGATTAGCTAGAGAAGAATTAAAAAAAGAAAGAGAAGAATTAAGATTAGCAAAGAAAGAAGCAAAAGAGAAACAAAAAGAAGAAGATAAAAAACTTAAAGAGAAAATGAAGAATGCTTCTACAGAAGAAAAGAAAGATCTTAAGAAAGCTAAGAAAGAACAAAAGAAATTCTTAAAAGAAGAAAATAAGAAGTTAAAGGAAAAAGAAAAAGAAGAAAAAGCTAAAAGAAAAGAAGAGAAGAAAAGTATTGTTGAAGAAACTATAGAAGATATTGAAGAAGTAGTTCCTGAAACAATTGAAAAAATAGAAGAAACTCATATTTTTGAATCTAAAGAAGCAAGAAGAAAGAGAATTATATTAGTAACTCTTGGTACTATATTAACTGTATTATTAATATTCTTATGGTTATGGGCAACAGTTCTTGCTATAGCATGTGGATTTGCATATTTAGATGGTGTTAAATTCATAGGACTTATTATTGCCGCTGGTGCTGCTGATTTCTTATTATTATGGATAGTAGTAATGGTTAATAGAGCAGTATTCCATAAAAAGAATAGAGTTGTATTAAATTTAGTTATTTCATTTGTATGTGTTGGATTAATAGCTCTTGGAATAGTTTTATTTGTTAATAAATTAAATTCTATTAAAACAGTAGAAGATGTTAGTGAAAAATATTCTATGACTACTAAGTATGATACATATAATATTCCAAGTGATCCTGATAAGAAATTAAATTTTGTATTTAATGCTAATTATGATACACAATATATTGTTGATTATGATGAAAATATGCTTGGTAAAGTTAAAGTAGAAGTTAAATACTATGAAGCATATTATGATTATTATATTAAGAAATCATCTAATATCGTTTATATCTCATTAAAGATTGATAGCAGAGATAGATTAAGTACTTATATTAGTGACATTAAAGATGGTGTTATTTATGAACCAGATGAAATGTCTAGATATTTAGTTAAAATAACTATGGCAAAAGCAGATGCTGAAAGAATAGAGATTATTAATTAGTCTCTATTTTTTATGCAACAAAAAAACCAAGATATCTTGGTTATTTATAAAATGGCGCCCGATGTAGGACTCGAACCTACGACCTAACGGTTAACAGCCGTGCGCTCTACCGACTGAGCTAATCGGGCACTTTTTTTGTTCACGTATTTAATTATATGACAAGTATTTTTGTTTGTCAATAAAAAATATAGACTTTTTGCCCATTTTTTGGTAAAATTACCATGTGAGGAGGATTTGATGAATAAAGGGTTAGAGATACTAGAATTTGAAGATTTTGGTCCTAATTCAACTAAAACTGAAAATAAAGAAGTTGAGACACCAACAAAGCCTCCTAAAGTTAGTATTCTGGAGACTTATGGTGAGAACCTTAGTAAAAAAGAATATGTTACTAATCCAGCTATTGGAAGAGACTATGAAATAGAACAAACAATTGAGATTTTATTAACCCCTGAAAAAAGTGCTCTTTTAGTAGGTAAAGCTGGTGTAGGTAAAACAGCTATAGTTGAAGGAATTGGTTATAGAATGGTAAATGGAACAATTCCAGATGCCTTAAAACCATATGAACTAATAAAAGTCAATATATCAAGTTTACTTGGTGAAACAGTTAGTGAAGGACAAACAGAGAATAGATTACAACTATTAGTTAGTGAACTTAAAACTAAAAAGAATATTATATTATTCATAGATGAAGTACACTTACTTGTTAATAGAAATACATCTAATATGAGTATAGACTTTGCTAATATGTTAAAACCAGGACTAGATAGAGGAGACATTAAAATGATAGGCGCTACTACATATGAAGAATATGAAGCATACATTTTAAGAGATAGAGCTTTCTTAAGACGTTTCTTAAAAGTAGATGTAGAAGAACCTACGCAAGAACAATGTGTTGAAATTTTAATGGGAACATATCCTAAATATGAAAAAAGAACAGGAATAAAATTAGCATATACTGATTTTATTAAAGAAAAATTATTTAAGTTTATTGTTGATTTAACAGATGAATATAAAAGAATATATGAAATAGGTAATAGATATCCAGATGTTGCTTTAACAATAGTAATGAGTGCATTTTCTATGGCATTATACGAAAACGCTAAAGAAGTTAGAATAAAACATTTTTATAAAGCTATTAAGAGAACTAAAGTGGTTTATGAAGACTCTAAAGCTAAAGGATTAGAAAACTTTAAAATATTATTTAAAGATTTAATCAATGAAGAAAATGTTGATTTGAATGAGAATTAAAAGGAGAGTTAGTATGATAGAGAAAGATGATGTTTTTGAAGCACAAGATAAATTATATTGTGTATTAGATACTATTAATTATAATGGACATGAATATTGTTTATGTAATGAAATGGAAAATGAAAAAACATTTGGAGCTAAATATACAGTGTTTGAAAATTTCGATGATGGTATAGAAGTTGTTGAAGGCGATGATTTTTTAAATAAAATATTACCATTATTTGCAAATAATATAAATTTAGAAACATATTCTGAATCAGAGGAGGAATAGGTATGCATTTAGATTTAGATAAATTAGATATTTTAGAATTTCTACGTGATTATAATGAGGAGTTAGATGATGCTACACTTGCTGGTTTATCTCAAAAAGACTTAGAATATCGTAAAAATATTCTTCAACAAGTTGAAGAAAAGTTTAATGCAGATAGAAAGAGTTATGATTTTGATAAAGCAGCAGAAATAGAAAATCTATTAGATAATCTTACAGCAAGAGTAAGAGTTGTTGCTAATAGAAAAAGAAAAGACGGTCGTAGTTATGTAACTCAATATGATCAAAAGAAATCAGAACTTGTTGAAAAACAAACTGAAATAGAAGAAAGATTAGATGAATTATTAAAATATGCATATCTAGCTGGTTTCCCAATTGATAAAGGTAGAAATAATTATGTTACTGATAATGTAAATGAAGAAATGGATTTAAGACATATTTATTTAACTGAGGAAGCTGCTATTAGATTTAATAAAGATGATGCTTTACGTAATCAAAGAGATAAAGCTAGATTAGATCGTAGTACTACTAATGCTAATGTAGAAAAGTTCAATAATTTATATGCTTATATTCAAGAATTAGTTAAAGAAAGAAATCAAATTAGAAATGAATTAGAAGTTCTAAATGAAAAATTAACTGATTTAATATATGGAGATTATGTAGAAGGATATGAAAGTTTTGTTAATATAGACAGAATTGAAGTTCCTAATGCACCAGATCCAAATCAAGAAATTAAAGATATTCGTGATGAATTAGAGAAAAAATTTGAAGAAGCAGTTAAAGGAGTTAATACTTATGGCGATATCATGAAGATGAGCCTTGAAGATATTAGACTACTTGAAGAGAATTTAGTAGCATTAAATACTAAGAATGCATTTGATAAGAAAGTTGCTCATGCAAAAGCAGCATCTGGTAGTGATAGTGCTGCACTAGATATTATTGCTGATATTGAAAATATTCAAAGTGCTTATAGAACAACTAGAAAAGTTACAGAGAATATTAAAGGTATTAAGAATGCAAGTATTAGTCAAATGAGAACTGCTATTAAGAGTAATAGAGAAAAAGTTGAAGCAATTTCTAAAGAAATAATTGAAAAAGAAGAAAATGTTTTAAGAATTAATTATATCTTAGGAAATGCTAATGAAAATGATCTTAAGAAATTTGCTAAAGCTAATAAGAGAGAAATTATTGCTTTATCACCAAAAGAATTAAAAGATAAAGAAAAGATTTCTAAACGTGTAGATAGTACAATTACTTTCTATACTAAAGAATTAGATACAGCAATGAGCGAATTAAAAGAAAAGAATGAATTAAAAGGTAGATATGAGTATTCTCTTGAAACATATGAAAAGGGTAAAGAAAATATTGAAAAAGGTATTCTTAATGGTAAATATGAATCATTAATTAATTCTAATGCTAATATTACAGTTGGTATGAAAAAATTAGAAGAATTAAGAAATGGAACATTAAAATTCGATAGAACTGTATTAAAAGAAGCAACTGAAGGTCATACTTTAGATGAAATTGAGAAAGGTGATGTAGAATTATCTGACCCAATTAAAGATGAAGAAGATGTAGAATTATCTGATCCAATTGAGGATGAAGAAGACAAAGATGTTGACTTAAGCGATCCAATTAAGGACGAAGAAGATAAAGATAAAGATGTAGATTTAGGTGAAGTTATAGATGCTGATGTAGAATTATCTGATCCAATTCCGGATGATGAAGATGATGAACTAGCAGAAAAGAAGGGGGATAGTATGGAAAAGAAACCAAAAGAAAGATTAATTCCTAAAATCAAAGGTAAATTACCAAAAGCTGGTAAAGTATTATTAACAGTTATGGGAGTAGCTGCTGTTACAGGATTAGTATACTTAATAGCAAATGCAGGAACTGTTCAAATGTTACTAGCTGGTTATGGTATAGGTAAAGTAATCGAAAAAGGTGGATTAACTAAAAAGAAATAGTTATTAAAAAAACTTATAAATTTTATAAGTTTTTTTATTTTGTATAAAAAAGATATTTAATAACAAATTATTAACATATAAATAATTTTTCATTATATAAAAATATAATTATTAACTAATTATTAACAATAATTTTTTAGATTTGTTGATTTGATTTTATTTATTAACATTAATATACTCATCATTAAGGAAGGTGAGTATGGAAAGAAGTATTAGAGTAAGAAATTTGAATAAAAAAATTGGTGGTAAAGAGATACTAAAAGATATTAGTTTTGATATATATGAAGGAGAAATAGTAGGATTAGTTGGTAAAAATGGAGCAGGTAAATCTACATTGTTAAAAATAATGACAGGTTTATATTCTATGGATAGTGGAGATATTTATTATTATGATTATAATCTTAATATTGAATTTGAAAAAGCTATGTCTATTGTTGGAACGTTAATTGAGACACCAGATTTATATAAAAATATTAGTGGTTCTAAAAACTTGGAAATATTTAAATCAATGTTTAAAAATATATCAGATGAAAGTGTAGAAGAAATAGTTAAGATAGTTGAAATGGAAAAGTATTTAGGACGCAAATTTAAGACTTATTCGCTAGGAATGAAAGAAAGGTTAGGAATAGCGCAATCACTCATAAATAAGCCTAAAATACTTATTTTGGATGAACCAACAAATGGTCTTGATCCAACTGGTGTTAAAAAGATATTTGATATATTAAAAAATATGAAAGATACAACAATTATTATATCTTCACATATGTTATCTGAAATAGAAAGTTTATGTGATAAAGTAATATTCATTAATAATGGTCAAATAGTAGATATTAAAAAGATAGATAAAAATGTTTCTAAAAGAAATATTATATTTGAAGTAGATGATTTTTCTAAAGCAAAATTATTATTAAGTAATTATTGTATTAATGAAGAATTAGAAGTATATGAATCTGATGCTACGATTAGTAGATTAAATAGAGAATTAATATTTAATAATATAAATGTTTACAGAATATATGAAAAAGAAAATACTATTGAAAAAGAATTTTTTGATATGGTAAATAATGATGAATAAAAAACTTAAAGATGATTTGTTTACTATATATACAAT
>CAMMYS010000019.1 GCA_946528555.1 uncultured Mycoplasmatota bacterium | reverse complement strand
TAAATTTCATATGTATAGAAATAAAAGAATGCTTAAGAAATTAATTAATAATAAAAATATTAATTTTATATATGATATAGTAGGTGAATAATATGTCTAAAATATCTAATGTATTATTGATGCTTCAATATTTACAAAATGGTAAAAAATATAATATTAAAGAATTATCAGATAAATTAGAAGTATCTGAAAGAATGATAAGAGTATATAAAGAAGAACTTGAAAAAGCTGGTATATATATTGATACTATTAAAGGACCATATGGTGGATATGTATTAAATCAAAGTATTAGAATTCCATCAAGAAAATTTAGTAATAATGATTATGAATTCTTACATAGTTTAAAAGTGCCTAATGAAGACAAAGAAAAGTTAAATATAATTGCAGATAAAGTTAGGGGAGTATACTTTGATTCTAAAAATGAGAATATTGAATTAAATGAATTTACTAAAAATTATTATAATGTATTAACTAGAGCTATTAAAGAAAGAAGAAAAGTTAAAATAAATTATTATTCATTTAAAAATGGTAATATGGATAGAATAATTCATCCACTTGATATGTTTTTATATAATAGTGGTTGGGGATGTGCAGCATATTGTGAACTTAGAAAAGATTTAAGACATTTTGAATTAAAAAGAATTAATAAAATAGAATTATTAGAAGAAAAGTTTTAAAGAGACGAAATATTTCCTCTTCAAGTGATATAAAAAACTTGAGGAGGATTTTTTATGGAAAAAAACATGAAAGAAAATTTTGAAAAATTAGAAAGGAGAGTATATGATAGTTTAAGTAATACTGATTTAAAACGAATAAATTATGAATTATCAAAAATTGATGGACCAACTTTAGTATCAGGAGTTGGAGGTTCAAGTGTAGTAAGTGAATATGCATCAAAAATTTTATCCCAAAAAAATAAAATAATTACTAGAAATACTGAACCAAGAGATTTTAAATATTTTGATATAGATGTATATAAAAATGTACTAGCGTGTAGTTACTCTGGAAATAATTATGGTGTAGATTTGGCATTTTCGAATGATTTAAATCATTATTTATTAGCAAGTAAGAAAAATGATAATAGTGGCATAGTTAATTTAACTTATAATTGTACAGATAAAGAAAAAAGTTTTATTTCATTAGCAGCGACTCTTATACCATGTAGTATTTTACTTAATTATTTTATTGATAATAGATGGTATAGAATAATAGATGATTTAGATAGCTATGACTTTGATTTTGATCCTAATTGTGATGCTTTTGAAATATTTAGTGGATATGATACTAGTACAGCAAGTAAATATTTAGAATCTACAATGGTAGAATCAGGAATTGGTATTCCAATAGTACATGATAAGTATTCATATTGTCATGGTAGAAGTACATTATCTACAGTTAGTAATAATATTGCTATATATTTTGATACTGGAACAGAATTAGATAAAGTTTTATTAGAAGAATTACATAAGTATTATAAAGACGTAATTGTTTTGAATAGAAGAAAAACTGGTACTCATGTTTTGGGTTATAAAACAGATTTATTTAGAGAATATAATTTATTAGTAGAGTGTATGTATTTAACAAAATATATAGCAGAACAAGAGCAAAAAGATTTATCTGGTGTAGACTATAATCCAATTGTAAAAAAATTATATAAATATAATGGTGGATTATGATATAATTTATCTAGATTTAAAGGAGGCGAAACTCATGAATGAAAATGGTAAGATAATACAATGGTATCCTGGACATATGGCTAAAACCAAGAAAGAAATGGCTACTATTATGTCTATGATAGATGTTGTTATAGAAGTAATTGATGCTAGAGTACCATATTCTTCTAGAATACCTGGTTTAAATAAATTAACTAGAGATAAAAATAATATAATTGTATTTAATAAATATGATTTATGTGATAAAGATGAAACATGTAAGTGGATAAATAAGTATAAAAATGAAGGTTATATTTGTGTGACATGTGATGCTAAAAATTCAAATGATTATAAAAAAATAATTAATGAAGTTAAAAACTTAATGGCTAATATTAATAAAAAAAGACAAGCGAAAGGATTACTTCCAAAAAAAGCAAAATGTATGGTTATAGGTGTACCTAATGTAGGTAAGAGTACTATTATTAATAAGATAATTGGTAAGTCAATCGCAGGTGTTGGAAATAAACCTGGTATCACTAAAACATTGAGTACAATTAAGATAAATGAGTTTATGGATTTAGTGGATACTCCAGGAATATTATGGCCTAAGTTTGAAGGCCAAAATGTTGCTTTAAATTTAGCTAGTATGACAATAATAAAAGAAGAAATATTAAATATTGATTCAGTAGCGATACACTTATTAAAAATGTTATCTAAATACTATCCAAGTATATTAGAAAAAGAATTTGGAATAGACCATTACGATGATGATGAAGTAGAGGAATTATTTGAAGTAATATCTAAGAAAAAGAATATACCTATTAAAGGCGAAGTAGACTATGAAAGAGTAAGTTATAGTATAATTAATACTGTTAAACAAGAGAAAATTAAGGGTATAACTTTTGATAGAATTTAATTAAAAAAATGTTGTAAATTATATCTAAAATATATAATTTGTCAAGTAAAAAATGATAAAAAAATTAAATAATTTTTAAGTGAAAAAAATATTAAATTTTTTCACTTTTTTTTGTTTACAAATATAATTTTTGCTCCTATAATAAATACCCATAAGACGAGGAGGCACGAATGATAAAAAGTAACTTACCTGTAATTTTATTAAAGAACCTTGTCTTACTACCATACCAAGAAGTAAGGGTAGAAATAAGGAGCGATATAAGTAAAAAAGTTACTGAAATATCTAGACTATATCATAATAGTGAAGTCCTAGTAGTGTGCCCCCTAAATTCGCTTGAAGAGAATCCTGATACATCCGATTTGCCAAGAACTGGCGTAGTAGGAAAGATAAAAAGTGTAATAGACTTACCTACAGGAAGCATGAGAGTTATTATTTCAGGAATTGAAAGAGTTAAAGTAATTAGCTATGTTAACTATACTAATGAAGAAGAAGTATTAGATAGTATCATTACTAACATAGAAGATATGGATAGTGAAATTGAACAAATAGCTTACTCTAGAAAATTAATGTCAGAACTAGAAAATTATGTTAACAAAAATCCTTTTGTAACTAACTCAATTATGTCTCAATTAAAAGGTAATATGTCTCTTGATAAAATTACCGATTTAATAGGTAATTTTTTAGAACTTTCTTTTGAAAAAAAGTTAACTTTAATGTTAGATTCTTCTCCTATATCAAGAAGTAAATTTTTAATAAAAGAACTTGCTATTGAAAGTGCTGTTTATGATATAGAAGGACGTATTGAAACAGATATTAAGAATAACTTAGATAAAGAACAAAAAGATTATATTTTAAAAGAAAAAATTAAAGTAATTAAAAATGAATTAGGTGAAGGAACTTCTAAAGATGAAGATGTTATTAATTTAAGAGATAAAGTTCATAATGGTAAGTTCCCAGATAGAATTAAAGAAAAATTATTAAGAGAAATTGAAAGATTTGATATAACTAGTGAAATGAGTCCTGATGCAGGTATTATAAGAAATTATATATCTTATCTATTTGAAGTACCTTGGTTTAATAAAACTAAAGATGAATCAGATTTAGTAAAGATTGAAAAGAAATTAAATGCATCTCATTATGGAATGGAAGAAGCTAAAGAAAGAATAGTTGAATATATAGCTGTTAAAAGTATTAGCCCTGATATTAATTCACCTATATTATGTTTAGTTGGTCCTCCTGGAGTAGGAAAAACAACTCTAGCAGAATCAATAGCTAATGCTATTAATAGAAACTTTGTAAAAATATCTTTAGGTGGTATGAGTGATTCAGCAGAATTAATAGGTCATAGAAGAGCTTATATTGGATCTAATCCTGGTAAAATAGTTACATCATTAATAAAATGTGGCAGTTTAAATCCTGTATTTTTATTAGATGAGGTTGATAAATTAAAGAAAGATTATAAAGGAGATCCAGCTTCAACTCTTTTAGATATATTAGATGTAAGTCAAAATAAAAAGTTTGTTGATAATTATATTGATGAAGAAATTGATTTGAGTGGTGTATTATTTATTCTTACTGCTAATGATATAAGTAATATTCCAATAGCATTATTAGATAGATTAGAAATAATAAATTTACAAGGATATTCTGACACAGAAAAGACATATATTAGTGAAAATTATTTAATTCCAAATATTTTAAAGAAACATGCTCTTAAGAATAATGTTATTAAATTTGAAAGTGATGCTATTATTAAAATAATTGAGGATTATACTGATGAAGCAGGTGTCAGAGAACTTGAACGTTGTATTAGTAAGATTGTTAGAAAAGTTGTAACTGAACATATTAAAACATCAAGGAAAATAGTAAGTGTAAGAATACATGCTAATGATGTTAGCTATTATTTGAAGAAAGAAATATTTGATTTTAATGATATAAAACAAATAATGCATCCTGGTGTTGTAAGAGTAGTTGCATGTGATAATACTGGTGGTACTGCTCTTGATATTGAATGTTGTTCATTTAAAGGTAATGGTAATTTTACATTTACTGGTTCACTAGGAGATGTTACTAAAGAAAGTATTGAAGTTGCTATTAGCTTTATAAAAAGTAATGCTTCATATTTCAAAATTGATGAAAAGTTTTTCTTAGAAAATGATATTCATATTCACTTTACTGAAGGTGGAGTTGCTAAAGATGGTCCATCAGCAGGTAGTGCTATAACAACAGCAATATTATCATTAATTAAAAATAAAATTGTTTCTAGTGAAATATCAATGACTGGAGAACTTACTTTAAAAGGCGATATATTAAAAGTAGGTGGAGTTAAAGAAAAATCAATAGCAGCTAAAAGATTTGGTATAAATAAACTATTTGTACCATATGATAATATTAATGATATTGAATGGTTAGAAAGTGATCTTAAAAATAATATTAATTTTATACCAGTTAAAACATATTTTGATATTTACAATCAATTGTTTAAATAAAAGTCTATTGTAGACTTTTATTTTTTTTTGTAATAAAATATATAATAGGTGGAAGTATGAAAAAGAAGAATGGTTTTGTATTTTTAGAAAGTGTTATTGTTTTAGTAGTTGTTGCTCTTGCATTAACTGGTTTTTTAATTACTTATACAGTTCTTTCAAATAATTCTAGAAGAAAAGAGCATTATGATAATACTTCTGACAAATATTTATTGTATGCTATTAGTTCATTGGGAACTACAGGAAATAATAATTTTACTTCTTGTGGCGATTTTAGTATAAATATTGATACTGCGTATAATTCATGTATTAGTAATAGATTTTATGATAATTATACTGATGAACATGGTAACCAAGTGTATGAAATAAATAATATGTTTAATGATACTGGATTGGTATATTTATATTATATTGATGGTGATGGACTAGCAACTAAATTACAAGCTTCATCAAATCCAACAACTAAATATGATAATGGTACAATTGAATATATGAAAACATTAGATATTAATAAAACAAATTACTTAATAGGTGTATTTAAAAGAAGTGATAAATTTTATTATGCTTCTATAAATTTATAAGGAGAATATTATGAAGAAAAAGGGTTTTGTATCAATGACACTTGTATATAGTTTCTTAACAATATTCTTGTTTGTAATGGCTGCTATAATGGCATCACAAACAGAAAAAAGTAACTATGTAGAATTTGTAAATAATAAAGTTAATGAAGACCTAGATAGTTTAAAATCAAAAAGTTCAAGTATTACTAAAAGAATATTAGAAGATAACTTTGTTACAGATGGAAGTATATTTGTTATAGGAAATGTTGCTAATAAAGCAACTGGTAATGGAAATGGATTATACTTTTTAAATAGTGTAGATGAAAATGCAGATGGTAAAGTTAGTAGAATATATTTCTTTAGAGGACATGTAGAAAATAATTTTGCTAAAATAGACAATATGTGTTTTAGAATTATTAGAACTAACGAAGACGGAAATGTTAGAATGATGTATCTGGGAAGAGATGCATCTGGATGCAATAGTATTGCATATAATGGTACTGGTGACTCTGATTTAGTTAATAAAAAATTCAATCTTTTAGGAGATGATAATGCTTTTGTAGGATATATGTTTGGTAAAGCTCAAAGTCAATTACATGATTTATCTAGTACATCAGTAAATGATAAAGTATTTGCAAATAGAATTGATGTTGCTGCTAATAGACATACTGACTATGAAGATACACATAATTTTTATGAATATGATTTAACAAAATCAACTTCAAATGAGAGTGGATATAGATTTTTCTATGTAGTTGATAATAAAGTTGAATATTTTGAAAATCAAAGTAATGCTAAAAAATTATTGGATGCTTGGTATGAAAAGAATAGTGGTTTATTATCTAGTATGGTTACTGATTCTAGTTTCTGTATTAATAGAGTTCCAGCATCAGGTTCTGGTGTAGGATCAGCAGCTACAAATTATAATGTTAGTACAGTTAATTATTCTGCAAATCCATTTAGATGTGCTCAAGATCAAGATAGATTATCTTTATCAAAATTTAAAGGTGGATATAATGAAGCATATAACTCACTTGAATATCCTGTAGGATTAGTTACGGTAGATGATGTTTTATATGCTGGTGGAGGCTTTGCTAAAAATAATAATGATTATTATTTAAATACTGGTCAAAATTATTGGACAATGAGCCCTGCTCAATATAGTGGTGGAGCTTTTGAAGTTACAGTTAGTTCAAGCGGTTCAATATCAAGTGCATCTGTTACTTCTGCAAGTGCAAGATATTATCCAGTATTATCAATAGATGGAAATACACTTGTAACAGGCGGAAAAGGAACTAGCGATGACCCATATGTTCTTGAAAGTGCATCTATTACATATACAATTGAATATAGAGGAAATGGCGCTACTGATGGAACTATGATTAGTACAACATTAAGATTAGATGAAGAAGCAAAACTTCGTAAAAACACTTATACAAGAGAAGGATATACATTTAAAGGTTGGGCTACTGATAATATATCAAATACTGTAAAATATAATGACGAAGCACAAGTTAAAAACTTATCTTATACAAAAGGTGCTACTGTTGAATTATTTGCAGTATGGGAAGCTAATTAAATAAAAAATAGTTTTTAATAACTATTTTTTTATGCTATAATTTTTTTATGAATAAAATAAAGAAAAATAAATTTATAAAGTTTATTATTAATGATATAAGAAGTAATTTATTATTTTATATCATTCTTTTTATTATACTTTTATTTAATACTATTAAGTTAGATTATTATATATTTGCGCCAGGGGGATTAACTCCTTTAAATGATAGAATAATAGTTGAAAATGCTTATCCTGAAAAAGGAAGTTTTAATTTGACTTATGTAACTTCAAGAAATGCAACATTACAGAATTTATTATTATCATATATTATTCCTCATTGGGATATAGTTGATGTTAATGAACTTAGAATTGATGGTGAAAGCGATGAAGATGCTATTAAAAGAGGTCAGATAGCTTTAGAAGAAACAAGCTATGATGCAATAATAGCTGCCTTTAATGAAGCAGGTAAAGAATACAAAATAAAAT
This sequence comes from uncultured Mycoplasmatota bacterium, assembly GCA_946528555.1. Next base: position 17,365 of record CAMMYS010000019.1, on the reverse strand, counting down.
CATTAGATTTGGTTGTTACTTATATTTATGATACAGCTGAAACTGATTTAAAAGTAGGAGATGTAATCAAAAAAATAAATGGAATAGAAGTAAATGATATGGATAGTTTACGATCTGAAATAAATAAGAGTAAAGTAAATGATAAAATAAAAGTAAGTATATTGAGAGACGGTAAAGAAAAAGAATGTAGTGCTAAATTAACTGAACAAGATGGTAATAGAGTAATTGGAATATTGATTATACTTTTAAAAGAAATAGAGACAACTCCAAAAGTTGAATATATATTTAAAGATAGTGAAAGTGGTTCTTCAAGAGGACTTATGTGTGCTTTAGAAATATATAATAAAATAACAGAAGAAGATTTAACTAAAGGTAGAGTTATATCAGGGACTGGTGTCATATATTCAGATGGTAGTATTGGTTCTATTGATGGAATTAAATACAAACTTCCTGGAGCTGTTAAAAATGGATCAGATATATTTATTGTGCCATCTAAAAATTATGAAGAAGCAGAAAAAATTGTAAAAGAAAATAACTATAAAATTAAATTAATCAAAGCTGACAACTTAAAAAATGTAATAGAGGAATTAAAAAAATAAAGTGTTAATTCCTTTTTTATTGTATTAATAAGTATGAACAAGATTAAAATAAAAGATATACCTATAAATGAGAGACCTAGAGAAAGATTAATTAAATATGGAGTAAAATACTTATCTAATGAAGAATTACTTGCTATAGTGCTTAAAAATGGCTGTAGAGACTATAATGTTAAAGAATTATCTAACATATTATTAAAAGAATTAAATGGTATTAAAGGACTTAAAAATATTAGTATAAATACTCTTAATAAAATAAAAGGTATTGGTAAAGTAAAATCTATTGAATTATTAGCTTCTTTAGAACTTGGTAAAAGAGTTTATTATGTAGAAGAAAAAAATAATATTAAATTAAATAATACTTCTAAAATATATAACTATTTTAAAGATATATTTATTAATGAAGAACAAGAAAACTTTTATGCAATATATTTAAATACTAAATCTATGTTAATTACATATAAATTATTATTTAAAGGAACTATTAATATGTCATGCGTTCACCCAAGAGAAGTGTTTAAATATGCTGTTCTAGAAAGTGCTTATTCTATAATTATTATGCATAATCATCCTAGTAATGATACTACACCATCTATTCAAGATGAAGAAGTAACATATGCATTAATGGAACTTGGTAAAACAATGGGAATACCTGTTGTAGATCATATTATATTTGGTAAAGATAATTATTATAGTTTTTATGAGCATATGAACAAATAAAATGTTATAATATTCTTGAAAGTAGGTGCTAATATGGAAGAACTATTTGCTATATTATTTATTATTGGTTCATTTATAATACCAATATTGATAATTGTACTTGCAAGAAGAATTAGAGCAAAAAGAATAATGTCTAGATGTGAAGAACATAAAGCAACATATTTGGATGTTTTTATAACTGCTATGAAAGATGCTGAAGGAGGAACAATTCGATATAAATATGTTGTATTAAAAGACTCTTCAACTAATAGTATATTTGTAGTATCTAATTACGATCTATTAAATGCACGCTTTGGTTATAAGAATGAATCAAAACTATTTGCTATAATAAAAGCAAACCCAAAATATAAGCCAATTGAGTTTGGTTCTACAGCTTCTTTATGGATAACTAAAGAAAAAGAAGGTTTTTCTATAATAGAAAATAACAAGATTAAAATATCTAATATTGAATATGAATATGTTAATAATACTGATAATCCTTTAAATATAATGAATAGACAAATTACCAATATTAATCATGCTTATGATTTAAAAATATTAGAGAATGCAAAACTAGTTAGAGGTTTAGTAAAATTTGATACATATGATGCACTATAAAGCCAATAAATTTTAATTGACAGAATTATATAATTATGCTAAAATACTCGTGTTTGTAGAAATCTTTCTCTACAACCGCATTGAAAAGGTTAAAAAAAGTAGTAATACTTACCTTAAAAGCGAGTCTTATTGAAGGAGGAATAAAATGAAAGCAATATTTGTAACAGGCGGAAAACAATATATGGTTGAAGAAGGCCAAGAAATATATGTTGAGAAGCTAAATAATGAAGTAGATAGCGAAGTTGTTTTTGATGAAGTTTTATATGTTGATGGTAAAGTAGGAACTCCTACTGTTAAAGGAGCTAAGGTTGTTGCTAAGGTTTTAAAACATGGTAAACAAAAGAAAGTTCTTGTATTTAAATATAAACCTAAAAAGAAATATAGAAAAACTCAAGGACATAGACAACCTTATACTAAGTTACTAATCAAAACTATTTCAAAATAATGATAAGAGTTAGAATAGTAAAAAATAATGATATCATTGATAGTATTCATTGTAATGGTCATGCAGGATATGCTGATTATGGAAAAGATATAGTCTGTGCATCATTTAGTACAATGATTATTACAACTATAAATGCAATACTTGAATTTGATGAAAATGCTATTAGTTATACTGATACTAATAATTTAGATATTATTAATATAAAGAAAGATAATATAACAAATGGCTTACTTAATAATTTAGTTAATATGATATATGAACTAAAAGAAAATTATAATAAAAATATTGATATTAAGGAGGAAGACCATGAATAAAATGGATTTAAATATACAATTATTTGCATCTAAAAAAGGTGTTGGATCTACTAAGAATGGTAGAGATTCAGCTGGTCGTAGATTAGGAGCTAAGTTAAGTGATGGACAAGTTGCTAAAGCTGGAGCTATTATCTATAGACAAAGAGGAACTAAAATTTTTCCTGGAACTAATGTTGGTATGGGAAAAGATCATACATTATATGCTAAAGTATCAGGAAATGTTAAGTTCGAAAGAAAAGGAAAAGATAAAAAACAAGTTAGTGTATATGAGAACTAGAAATAGTTCTTTTTTCTTGAAAAAGTGTTATAATTGTTGAGGAATAGAGATGAAATAATGACACTAGAGTTTATATTAATACAACTTGTAGGATTAATTGCTTGGGGCATTTTAGCAGTTAGTTATTATAGAGAAGATACTGATAAAATACTTGCTTTTCAAACAATAGCAGCAATATTATATGCAGTTCATTATTATTTTTTAGGAGCAACTTCAGGATTAATAATATGTACTTTCGAGGCATTTAGAGATTTTGCTTATTATAAAACCGATATTGATAAATACATATTCTATGCAAGTATTCCACTATACATAGCTTATGGGATATTAAGTTATAAAATTGTTTATGATATATTACCAATATTCTCAAGTTTCCTTGGAAGTTGGTCTCTTACTAATCATAAAAAAGTAATAGTATTTTGTGCAGTGATTGAATATTTATTATGGATTATATATGATTTACATGTTGGATCATTTACATGTGCATTTACTGATGCAATAATAGTTTTTGCAAATGCATCAATATTACTATTTAGTGATAAATTATTTAAAGATGATGAAAAACTAAATAACTTGTTTAATAAATAAGTTATTTTTTTATGTTATAATATTTATGTGATTTATATGAAAGAATATGAAAATGAATTATACAAAACAGGTATTAAATATATAGGTGGGGTAGATGAAGTAGGAAGAGGACCTCTTGTTGGACCAGTAGTAACTGCATGTGTTATTTTGCCTGAAAATTTTTATGATGAAAGAATTAATGATTCTAAAAAACTATCTGAGAAAAAAAGAGAAGAATTATATGATGTTATTATGGAAAATGCTATTAGCGTAGGAATAGGGATGTCTTCTGAAAAAGTAATTGATGAAATAAACATATTAGAAGCAACTAAAAGAGCTATGAAAGAAGCAATTAATAATTGTATCATTAAACCTGAACATGTTTTAATAGATGCAGTTAAATTAGATATAGATATTCCAAGTACATCTATTATCAAAGGAGATGCTAAAAGTCAAACAATAGCTGCTGCATCAATAATAGCTAAAGTTACTAGAGATAGAATGATGTATGAGCTTGATAAAAAACATCCTGAATATGATTTTGCTAAAAATAAAGGTTATGGAACTAAAAAGCATATTGAAGCTTTATATAAATATGGTCCATTAAAAGAACATAGGAAAACTTTTGAACCAGTGTCAAGTATTTTAAATAAAATTTCATAAAATTATTTTATGTTTTTTTATTGATTTTTTGAAAATTATTGAGTATCATTATATTAGGTGAGAATAAGAAAGGGCAAAATAAAACATTTGTTATATTTTTGCTCTATTTTTTTGGGGAGGTAATATTAATGGAAAAACAATATAGTAAAGAACTGTTAGATATGAAATTTGAGGTTGAAGTATTAGAAGGTACAAAACCTGAAAGAACATTCTTTGCAATAAGTGAAGATGATTTAAAAAATGTATTTCATGTAGAACCTACTGATTCTGTTGAAGAAGCAAGAAAGAAAATTATAGAGGTTTCATCAAAAGATGATTTTCTATATAAATTCTTTCATAAAGATCCTATGGTTTGGGAAATTAAAGGTATAGACACTGGATATTGGATGGTACCTACAAAAATAGAAAAGATACTTGGTCCAGATGAAATAAAAAAATATGGTTATGATGAAGATCATATGAAAAAAATGAGATTTCCTGTAAAAACTACAGAGGTAAAACAACAATATGAACAAAAATTCACTATTAGATTTGTTAAAAGAAAACCTGTTAATGCAATAACTGATGACTACTTCTTCAATCTATATGAAAAAGCATTTGAAGATTTCTTAGCACATGATAGTGCTTATACTGCTATATTACAAAATCATTTAGCAGTAGAACCTCCAAAAAAGAAAAAACAAAAATACAATCCTGATAAATTAGTATTTATTCCAGATATTGAATTACACTTAGGAAAATTAGCAAGTAAGTTTGATTCAAGTGACGCCTATGATTATAAAAAAGCTTTATATAGATACATAAAAATGATTATTGAAGCTGAACAAGTTGTTAATTTATATAAAGCAAAAGAAGTATGTATGACTATTGGAAATGATTTCTTCAATACTGATACAGAACAAAATACTACAACTGCTGGAACAGAACAACACAATGATACAAGATTCCAACAAATGATTTCTAGTGGTGTTGCTGCTCATATATGGGCAATTGAGAGAATGAAAAAGAATTGCGAAGTATTACATTTAATGTTTGAACCAGGAAATCACGATTTCTTAATAGATTATATGTTATATATGCAATTATATTATAGATATAAGGATGATCCAAAAGTAAAAATTAGTTGTGATGTTAAGGATCTTAGATTTGCAAATGCAATGGTTTTTGGTAAGAACTTAATTGTTGCTTGTCATGGAAAAGGACCAGATGGAAAAGCACTTAATGATAAAAAATTATCCGAAATACCAAATACTATGTTTAGAGACGAAGCTAGATTAGTTGATCATGTTACTGTTCATGGTGCACATTATCATAATGCTACTGAAAGATATACTGCTGAAAATGGAGTAACAGTAGTTAGAAATGGTTCACCATCCGGATCTAGTGCATGGGATGCTCAAAACTTATATTCTGCTGATAAAACTGCTCAAGCATATGTATATGATGCTAATAAAGGTTTAGAAGCAATAGTTAACCTAAAATTAACTAAAGAAGAATTAGAAAAAGGAATTACAGTTCCTACTATTAGTGATGATACTGATTATGCTAAAACAATTGAAAAGAGCATTACTACTAAAGCAGATGATGTAATAACTGAAGAATTAAGAAGATTAATTTCTGCTAATGAAAAAGAAATTAGACAAATTGAAAAGAAATATGAAAAGATTCTTAGAAAATTAGAAGGTATATTAGATAATCCTGATATTCCAGCTGAAAAGAAAAAAGATATTCTTATGACAATTGGTTATGAAGAAGAAATAAAACCATTAATTGCAAAGAGAAATGAGTTACAAGAAAGATTAGTTACTCATGAAAATGAAGCAAGATTAACAAGAAGAGCTTTTTAAGCTCTTTTTTATTGAATTATTAAAAAAAATATGCTAATATTATTTGCATAAAGCGATGATAGTGTGATGGTAAAGCACTTAGGCTATGAATAAAGAGTGATTCTTCTAGAATAAGTAGGGTGGAACCGTCCTTATGGACCCCTATAATATTTTAGAAGTTTTTCTTTTTTAGGAGGGTTTTATGAAAATAATCGGAGCAAGTGCATTAAATGCTAATAATTATATGAAGATTAGTATTTATAGTAATATTAATGTTTTATCTAGTAATACTAATGGAAAAATTAAAACAAGTGAAGATTTTACTAAATCTTTAAGAGGTAAAACTCCTCAAGAAAAACAAGAAGAAGTAATCAGATATTTCTTAAGAAATCATAAAATAAAAATGGTATATGAGGACTTTGAAGATTATTATATTGAATCAGAATCAGGAATTGAACTTATTGTTAGTAAATCTAACAAATTAAGTAACAAAATATTAAGTGAGATAATTCAAAAATATAATATTGATAGAATGGAAGAATATGTAAAAGAAGATGTATCTTTTTATTGGTTCATGAATAGATCATCTAAATATTGTAATGAAAGAGGGTATATTACAGGAATTGTTGATGGCTTTCAAAGAGATATTAATGGTCTTCCAAAAGAATTTGATGGTAAAAGATGTATGATAATGGATATTGGAATGTCATATAATACTGAAAATGCTGAATCTGTTAGTTATCATATATGTCCTGGAGAACAAGTCTTTTTAGATAGAATGCTTGAAGATATGAAAGACATAACATTTTGTGGTTATAGTAATGATTTATTTAGAAATAATATTATATTTAAATGTACAATAGATGGGAAAGAAAGATTTTTAGTAGTACCAAGAGAACTTGCAAGATTTGCTAATAAAATTGATGAAAAAATGAATAGTGATATAAATAAAAAAGAAGAAAGTATGAAATTACAATATAAAATGGAGGGATTTTAATGAAAGAAGAAAATAATTTAACAATGGAGGAACTTACAAATTTTTGTAAGCAATATGGATTTATATTCCAAGGAAGTGAAATATATGGTGGTCTTGCTAATACTTGGGATTTTGGTCCTTTAGGAGTAGAACTTAAAAATAATATTAAGAAAGCTTGGACTAAAAAGTTTATTCAAGAAGATATTAATAATGTAGGACTTGATAGTGCTATACTTATGAATCCTAAAGTTTGGGAAGCAAGTGGACACTTAAAAACTTTTTCAGATCCATTAATTGATTGTAAAAAGTGTAAGACAAGACATAGAGCAGATAAATTGCTTGAAGATTTAGGAGTAGAAGATGCTGGTAAATTCAGTAATGATGAGCTAGTAGATTATATTAAAAATAATAAAGTTAAATGTCCTAATTGTGGAGCAACAGATTTTACTGATATTAGAAACTTTAACTTAATGTTTAAAACATTTCAAGGTGTTACTGAAGACTCTAAAAGTACAGTATATTTAAGACCAGAAACAGCTCAAGGTATATTTGTAAACTTTATGAATGTACAAAGAAGTATGAGACTTAAATTACCATTTGGTATTGCTCAAATAGGTAAGAGTTTTAGAAATGAAATTACTCCAGGTAATTTTATATTTAGAGTAAGAGAATTTGACCAAATGGAACTTGAATTTTTCTGTAAACCAGGTACTGAATTAGATTGGTTTAAACATTATAAAGAATATTGCAAACAATTCTTATTAGATTTAGGTATCAAAGAAGAAAACTTAAGATTAAGAGATCATGATAAAGAAGAGTTGTCTTTTTATAGTAATGCAACTACTGACATTGAATATAAATTCCCATTTGGATGGGGAGAATTATGGGGAATTGCATCTAGAACAAATTATGATTTATCACAACATATGAAATTTTCTAATGAATCACTTGAATACTTAGATCCTGATACTAATGAAAAATATGTTCCATATGTAATTGAACCATCACTAGGAGTAGAAAGATTATTCTTAACAGTTATGTGTAATGCATATCATAAAGAACAATTAGAAAATGATGAAAGAGAAGTATTAAAATTACATCCTTTCTTAGCTCCTATTAAAGTAACTGTTTTACCATTAGTTAAAAAATATCATAGTGAAAAAGCTATGGAAATTTATAAAGAATTATCAAAACATTTTAATACATCATACGATGAAACAGCTTCTATTGGAAAAAGATATAGAAGAGCAGATGTTGTTGGTACACCATATTGCATTACAATAGATGATGAAACAATAAATAATGGTACAGTAACAGTTAGAGATAGAGATACAATGGAACAAGAAGTAATTAAGGTTGAAGAGATTGTTGATTACATAAATTCAAAAATAAATTTTTAAAATCCCAATAGGGATTTTTTAATTGACATTGTTTGTTATAAGTGTTATCCTTAATGTAGTATATAAGAATAGAGGGATTTTATATGGAAGAAAATAATCAAGATTTAAATAATGTTGTTCAACCTGAAGAAGCTCCTGTAATGGATACTCCAGTAGCAGAACCAGTAGTTGAAGCAACACCAGAAGTAGTGGCAGAAGCTCCAGTAGAAGCAGTTCCTGCTGTTGAAGAACAGCCAGTTGCTGAACCTTTACCTGCAGAGCCTGTAGTAGAAGCTCCAGCTGAAATGCCAGCTATGGAAACTCCAACTACAGAAGAAGTTGCTCCAGTGGAAGCAGCACCTGTAGAACCTGTAGTAGAAGCTCCGGCAGAGGTTGCTCCAGTAGAAGCAGTTCCTGCTGTTGAAGAACAACCAGCAGCAGCACCAGTTGTTGAAGAAACTCCAGTAGCAGAAGTTGCACCTGTTGAGGCAGCAGCACCTGCAGAACCAATAGCAGAAGCACCAGCTGAAATGCCAGCTATGGAAGCACCAACTGTAGAAGCACCTGCAGAACAACCACTACCAGTAGTTGATCCAGTTCCAGCTGTAACTGAAATGCCTGAACCTGAAGTTCAAATAACAGGTACAACTGAAGGTGAGACTCCAGCAACACCTACTGAAACTTCAACTGAAGTAAGTTCTGAAACTCCAGCAGGAGAGGAAAAGAAAGGTGGAAAGACTGGTTTAATTATTATTGTAGTTGTATTGCTAATTGCAATTGCTGCAGCAGTTTACTTTTTCTTAATTAAAGGAAAAGATGAACCAGCACCAAAACCTGTTGATAATACAAATACAACAGTTAAATCACAAACAAAATATTTGAAAGCAGTATCCGAAGATTATGATATAGAATATATATTAAATGAAGATAAAACATATACAAGATATAAAGCAGATGGAAGTACATATACTATAGAAGAAGGTACTTATGAAATTGATGGAGATACTTATACATTTACTCCAAAACATGAATTTGTAGATGGCGTATGTACTACATTAGATGGAACAAGCACTACTCAAATTGCTACAGGTAGTAATGGTACTTTAAAAGATGCTGATGCAGTTGAATTTGAAGAAACTGAAGATAAAAATATAAATCATGTTAATGAAATGGAATCAGTAAAAAGTATTTCTTGTGATGCTGCTCCAGTAGAAGATGATAATACAACAACTGTTGAACCAGAAAAAAATGAAACAGCAGAAGTAACAACAGTAGAAGTTGAAAGTATATCTTTAAATAAAACTGAATTAAAAGCTACAGTAGGAGATAAAGCAGTTACATTAACAGCAACAGTTCTTCCAAAAAATGCTACTGATAAAAAAGTAACTTGGGAAACATCAAATAAAGATGTTGCTACTGTTAAAGATGGAAAAGTAACATATAAAGCAGAAGGCACAACAACTATTACTGCTAAAACATCAAATGGAAAAGAAGCAACTTGTACAGTTACAGTTTCACCAAAAGCAGTAGAAGAACAAACAAGTCAAAATGATAAACCAAATTGTACTTATGATGTAGAAACAGTTGATACAGAAGGAACAACTGCATATAAAAAATTTAGAAATTCTTTAACTACTGTTGGCGAAAGTTGTGCAACTGCTGCAATAAATAATAATTCAGAACTTAGCCCAAAATGTGCAGCAAAATGTAGTGATTTAAAAACTATAATAGAAAAAGTAAAAGCTGCTGTTAAAGAAGAGGCAGAAAAGTGTTGGAGTGATGAGCATGTTACAAAAGCGGTTGAAAGTGCTGCATGTAAAATAACTCCTGGTTGTGATAAAACTGCTCAATATGGCGATGAAGCAAAATTTGACTCAAGCAAACAACAATCAATCGAAAGTATTTGGCAAAGTAATAGTTGCTCAAATAGTTATGGTTTATAAAATATAAAGTAGGTTAAATCCTACTTTTTTTATGAGAAAAAATATTAAATTTCTTCATTTTAAGATTGATACTAAAATATTTATATGATAAAATATTATTGTAGAGTGTAGAGGAGGTCATTATGGGACTAATTGGTAAAATTTTTGAACCTACTAATGTTGAAGGTGACGAAGAAGAAGTAGAAATTGTTAAAAATAATGTTAAAGAATATACTAATAAAACAATCCTAGTTGAGCCAAGAGCTTTTTCAGAAGCATTTCAAGTTGCTGATTATTTAAAAGCTAATAATCAAGTAGTTGTTAATTTTAAAAGAGTGACATCTGATGTTTCTAAGAGAATAATGGATTTCCTAAATGGAATTGTTTATGCAATTGAAGGAAATATGGAAAAATTAGGCCCTGGTATTGTTTTATGTGCGCCTAAAGGTTTTGAAATAGAGGGTAATATTTCAGAAGAAGAAACTAAAAAAACTTCTAAAAAAGAGTCTACAGAAGATTGGTAGTGTAGTATAATTAAAAATATATAGAAGGAGGATAGCATGAAAAAGTTTGATACAGTTTTTCGCGGTTACGATAAAGTTCAAGTACATCAATTCTTAGATAATGTAATTAAAAACTATGAATTATTGCTTGATAAAAGTAAGAAAACTGAAGAAGAAAACAAATTATTAAAAGAACAAATAGCTTATTATCAAAGAATAGAAGATACTATGAATAGAGCTATATATACTGCTGAAAGTGCTGGCGATCAAATTAAAAGTAGTGCTAGACGTGAAGCAAATACTCTTATTAATGATGCTAGACGCAATGCTAATAGAATTATTAATGATGCATTATTGAAAGCTGAAAGAGCACAAAATCATGCTGACCAATTAAAACGTAACACTAATATATTAAAACGTAGATTAAGACAAATAATTGAAAATCAATTAGAAGTAATTGAAGAAATGGATAAAGTCGATTTTGATAAAGTAGATGAAAAATATTAATCTACTTTTTATTTTATATAAATTTTGCTAAAATATTTTTAGAGGTATTGATATGTATATTCCAATTAATATTAAAACTGAATATGAATTAATGAATAGTCTTATCAAGATTGATGAGTTGATTTCATATGCAAAAGAAAATAATATTAATACTCTTGGTATAACTGATAATAATATGTTTGGAACATATGAATTTATTAAGTTATGTAATAAAAATAATATTAAACCAATTATTGGTATTCAAATAGATTTAAATGAAATAAGTTTTTTATTATATGCTATGAATTATGATGGATTAAAAAACTTATTTAAGATTGTTAGTTATAAAAACTTAAAAAATTTAACAATGGATTTTATTAATAAACATTCTGATAATTTAATATGTGTTTGTAATTATAAAGATTATGATTCTTTTAAAGATTTATTTGAATATGTATTTATTGGATATAAAAATAAGAATGAAAAAACAAACTCATTAGTTGTATCTAAAGATATAGTTTTTATACCTCAAATATGCTATTTTGATGAATCCGATTATGAATATTATAGATACATCAAGTATATTGAAAATGGTAAAACTATTAATGAAGAATTAGAAGTTAATAAATATCCATTTATTAAAGTAAATACTAAAGATGAATATGAAAATACTATGAAGTTCTCTAGTTTAATTAATATTGAATTACCTAGTGTTGATATTCACATTCCTAAATATAAAGATGATTCTGTTAAATATTTAAGAGCTCTTGCTAAAAAAGGATTAGAAAAAAGATTAAATGGTAATGTAACGGAGGTATATAAAGAAAGACTTAAATATGAATTATCTATTATAGAAAAAATGAATTATGTAGATTATTTTTTAATAGTTTATGATTATGTTTTATTTGCTAAAAAGAATGATGTTATGGTTGGACCTGGAAGAGGTAGTGGAGTAGCATCACTTGTTAATTATGCTCTTGGTATTATTGATATAGATCCTTTAAAATATAATTTAATATTTGAAAGATTTTTAAATCCAGATAGAATAACAATGCCAGATATTGATATTGATTTTGATGATGAAAAAAGAGATGTTGTTATTAATTATGTAATTGATAAATATGGTAGTGATAAAACTGCTAGAATAATATCATTTAATACTTTAGCACCTAAACAAGTTATTAAAGATATTTCTAAAGTGTTAGATTATGATAGTGTTTTAATAGATAGATTATGTAAGACTATTAAAAATAATGAAAAGAATTTTGACGATTTAGTAAGTAATTATGAGTTTAATTCTATAGTTAGAAGAAATAGTAGTTTAGTAAAACTAATTAATATATGTAAGAAATTATGTGGTCTTAAAAAGAATACTAGTATTACAGCAGCAGGTGTAGTTATTAGTGATATTAGTCTAGAAGAATTAATGCCATTATATGAATCAAATAATATTATATTAACTGGTTATAGTAAGGAATATATAGAAGACCTTGGTTTACTTAAAATGGACTTTTTATCAATAAAAAATTTAAGTACATTATCATCAATTATTAATGATATGAAAAACAATAATATTGATATAGATATTAATAATATAGATCTTAATGATAAAAAAACTTTAGATATATTTATGAATGCTTATACGACTGGCATTTTTCAATTTGAAAGTAGTGGTATGAAAAGCTTTCTTAAAGCATTAAAACCAGATAATTTAGATACTATTATTGATGCTTTAGCTTTATATAGACCTGGTCCTATGGAAATGATTGATGAATATATTCTAAGAAAGAATGGTAAAAGAAAAGTATTATATGAAATACCTGAATTAGAGCCAATATTAAAAAGTACTTATGGAATAATTATTTATCAAGAACAAGTATTAGAAATATTAAGATCTGTAGCGGGTTATTCGTATGCTAAAGCTGATAATATTAGAAGAGCTATGAGTAAAAAGAACATTGATATTATTGAAAGTAATAGAAGTGAATTTGTAGATATAATTATTAATAAAGGATATTCTTCTAAGATAGCTAATAATATATTTGATAAAATTGTTAAATTTGCAGGTTATGGATTTAATAAATCACATAGTGTTGCTTATTGCCATTTTGCTTACAAACAAGCATATCTTAAAGCAAACTATCCAACATTCTTTATGAAAAACTTACTCAATAATTCTAAGAATAGTGATCATTTAAAAGAGTATATAGATGAATCTAAATATCTTGGTATTAATTTTGAGCCAATGAATATTAATTTATCAGCATATGATTTTATATCACATGATAATTCTTTAGTGATGCCATTTAGTTTAATTAAATCAATATCTATAAATGTATGTAATTATATATTAGAAGAAAGAAAAAATGGAGAATTTAAAGATTTTTATGATTTTATGATTAGATGTTATAATCAAATAGTTAATAAAAAAATTGTTATTTCATTACTAGAATGTGGTGCGTTTAATATATTTGGCATTAATAAAAAAGCATATGTTAATAATATTGATGAAATTATTAATTATGTTTCACTATGTAAGAATTTAAGTTTAGTTATTGATGAAAAACCTGCATTTGATGAAAAAATAAAAGATTATACAGATAGTGAAATAATAGATAATGAAATAAAAAATTATGGTTTTTATTTATCATTTCATCCTATTACTAAATATGATAGATCTAATTTAGTCAAATTAAATGATTATAAAAAATATTTCAATAAAATAATATCAATACTATTATATGTTGAAGAAGTAAAAACAATTAAAACTAAAAATGGTACTAAAATGAGTTTTCTTACTTTAAGTGATGAATATGATTCTATTGAAGGAGTTATTTTCCCACAAGAATATATAAAAATAGGTGAACTTGAAAAGAATAAAATCTATTTATTTAATGCTAAAATAGAGAGAAGAAATAGTGAATATCAATTAATAGTTTTCGATATTAAAAAGGTTTAAAAGCAAGAATATTTTTCTTGTTTTTATATGCTAAAAATAGTATACTTAATATATAATAGGGTTGGAAGGTGTGATACTATGTTTAGTTCTGTAATAGCAGAAAGTACATCAGCTTATTATAATAGTGTTTGTACTTCTTTAGTTTCACTATTCTTTTTAATAATGTTATTTTTTACATATATGACTAAAAAAAGAGAATCAAATATTGGAAGTAGAATATTTGATGTTTTATTGTGGATTGGAATAGTCGTTTTAATATTTGAACTTATATGCCCTTATACAATAATGAATTATGAAAAATTTGGTGTTATTAATACTATTGCTAATAAATTATATTTACTTGTTGCATTTGTATGGGGATCAACCTTCTTAATATATATTATTTATACTATTTATGGTTTTGATTTATTCAAAAAATTTCAAAAAGATAAAATCATTTTATATGGTTTAGTATTATTTAGTATTATATTTCCAATAGCAATTGTATTCTTTTGTGAATTTGAATATATAGGTGGTATTAATGGTATGCCTTATGGTATAACAGGTTTTCCTATGTTTGCTTATTATGGATTTATAGTATTTGGAAGCTTTGTTACTCTTTATTTATTAGCGACAAATGATGAAAGAGTTAGAAATATATATATGCTACCAATATATGTTGCATTCATTTTCTATATGATTGTATTAATTATTCAAATAACTTCAAATTATTATATTAATATTAATGGTACATTCCATGCACTTATTATTACTATTTTATATTTTACTGTTGAAAGTCAGGATAATAAATTACTATATTCATATATGAAATCTAAAAAGGAAGCAGAAAGTGCTAATAAAGCAAAAACAGAATTCTTAATTAATATGTCACATGAAATAAGAACTCCTATGAATACAATAGTTGGTTTTAGTGAATCATTATTAAAAGATGAAAACTTAAATGAAGAAGTTCTTAAAAGAGATTTGGGTAGTATTACAAGTGCTAGTAATACACTTATGGATTTGATTAATAATATACTTGATATTTCTAGTTTAGAAAGTGATAAAGAAGTAGTTATATATAAAGATTATTTATTAGAAAATTTAATATTTGAAATTAATAGTTTAATTCCATCTAAAATAACAAAAGATGAATTAAAATTTAGTATAGAAATAAATGAAAATATACCAAAAGAGTATAATGGTGATGCTCATAAAATATTTAAGATAGTTACATATATTTTATTAAATGCTATTGAATATACAAATTATGGAGAAGTTAAATTAAATGTTGATGGTAAAACTGTAAAAGATGGAATATTTGAATTTAATTTCACAGTATCAAATACAGGACATGCAATGTCATATGATATATTTAATAGAGAATTTAGCGATTTTGTTGATATAGAGAATTCTCAATCAAATAATGTAGATAATATTAAATTAGGTGTAATTATTGCAAAACAATTAACTAAGTTAATGTATGGACAAATGGAATTTATAAATGAAAAAGGTCAAGGAACTAAATATATAATTAAAATACGTCAAAAGATTAAAAATAGTGAACCTGTTGGTAATGTGTTTGGTGAAGGAAAAGTAAGTAGTTCTAAAGAAATATCTGATTATAGTGGTTTAACTGCATTAATAGTAGATGATGCTGATGTTAATATTAAATTAGCTAGTAGATATTTAACTCAATTTAAATTTAACATAAGTACTGCTAAGAGTGGAAAAGAGTGCATTGATTTAGTTAAAAATAATAACTATGACATTATTTTATTAGATCATATGATGCCTGAAATGGATGGTGTAGCCACACTAAAAGAATTAATTTCTTTAGGTAAACCATTACCTCCAATAGTAGCATTAACAGCTAATTCTTATGATGGCATTAGAGATAGATTTATATCTGAAGGTTTTGCAGATTATATATCAAAACCAATTAATTTTAGAGAACTAAATAAAACAGTAACAAGGGTTATGGAAAATAGATCAAGCATTGATTAGAAAGGAGTATAGTTATGGCATTCAGTTTTTTCTTATCTGTCACTTCATTATGCTTTTTAATAATTCTAATGATGACTTTTTATTCAAAAGAATTATTAAAAACAACAAGTAGTAGATATTTTAGAGCTTTATTAATTTTATGCCTAGCATTTATAGTCACTGAAATATTATCAGTTGTTATATCTAAATATACAGATTTAGATATATTAACATTAATATTTTTTAGATTACACTGTGGTATTGGCTTATTGTGGTGTGGTACTTTATATAAATATGCATTTAGTAAGTATAAAGACTTAAAAGAAGAATCTATTATAGATGTTTTAAAGTACTCTAAAACAGAAATTGTTTATACAGTAGTAATTTTTGTTATGGTATTATTCTCATTATTTATGCCATATGACACAATTGATGCTAATAACTTACAATTTTTTCCAACAGGATTAATGATTGTAGCTACTCCTTATTATTTATTATTAGATGTTAATATTTTATTTTATGCTATTAAGAAAAATGATAAGAAATTTAAAAGATTAATTATATTATTAATATTATTTAGTATAGCAGGATTTGGACTTCAAATTTATTATAAAAATGTATCATTTATACCATTTATGGGTAGTTCAATTATATATATGATTTACTTTATTATTGAAAACCCAGATATTTCAATTTTAGAGGAAATTAGTAATTCACAAGAAGATATAGAGAAATCAAATCAAGCGAAAACAGATTTCTTATCAAATATGTCATATGAAATAAAAATGCCAATGAACTTAATAATAAGTTTATGTGATGAATTAAATAATATGCCATCATATGATGTAGCTGAGGCAAAAAATTGTATAAAACAAGTAGTAGATGCAGGAAATAACTTATTAGATATAATAAATAATATCTTAGATATATCAAAAATTGAAACTGGAAAAGAAACATTATCAGAAATAGATTATAATGTAAATGATATAATCTCAAATGTAATAAATGTAGCAAAACAAAAAGTAGGATCTAAGCCAGTTAAGTTATTAATAAATATAGATCAAAGTACATCATCAGTGCTACATGGAGATTCATCAAAATTATATCAAGCATTATTAAATGTAGTAACAAATGCAGCAAAATATACAGAAGTAGGAAGAATAACAATAA
>CAMMYS010000018.1 GCA_946528555.1 uncultured Mycoplasmatota bacterium | reverse complement strand
TTTAACATTCTATATATTCTATTATATGTATATCTTTTTGTTTTAATATTTTCTATTAATTCTTCTAATGAATTAGATTTATTTATATATTTTTTTATTCTTGTTGATAATCCTTCATCTACATCTAAATATATATTTAAGTCTTCTTCTGATATTATTTTATATTTTAAATAATCGAAGTATTTTGAAACTGTTTTTTTGTTTTTTAATACTTTTAGTGTATTTGGTGGTACCATATGTGAAATATCTTTATTTTGACTTAATTTTAGTCTTATATTGGATGCAGATACAATATCATCATTTGATTCATTATCATGATAATTATTAGTTCTTTTAATATTAATTGGTTTAAATGAATAATTATTTTTAATAATTTCTTTTATATAAGATAATGCTAATAAATCATTTGGTTCTTTAATTTCTTTTTGATTTAAGTCTTTTAGTGCATTATTTAAAGCAGTAGGGTAATTGATACCCTCATCCATATATTTTTTAACTAAAATATCAAATTCTTTATTATTTATTTGTGTTTTAGCACATTCAGTTATTTCTTCTAAATTATCTGATTCTGTTCCAAAACATAAGTAATCTAATTTAAAATTACTTAATATTTTAAGTGCATAATGAGCAAATATATCACTTGATTGAGTAGAGTAAGCATATGGAAGTTCTATAAATAAATCTATTCCATTATCTATAGCTATTTTAGTTTTATCAAATTTATTTATTATTGATAATTCTCCTCTTTGTGTAAAAGATGATGATGAAACTACTATAATAATAGAATCTTTATACATTTCTTTTATTTTTTTAATTTGATATAGATGTCCATTATGAAATGGATTATACTCTACAACTATCCCAATTATTTTCATATATTGCTCCTTTAAGTGTGAATATTATATCAAAATTAAACTTTTTTTACAAAAAATATTAATTTTACTTGATATTTTTCAATATTTATGAGAAAATACATTAGCAATGAAAAAGTGTAGATAAAAAACCTTAATATAAAAAGGAGGAAGAAAAATGAAATTAGATATTACTTTATTTGGTGCTTTACCTTTTAGAAGAGTTAGTAAAACTGCTAAAAGACAAAGAAGAACTCATTTAAAGAAAACTGCTCCAACTGTAATGGCTTGTCCAAATTGTGGAAATGCTATTGCACCACATAGAGCTTGTACTAAGTGTGGATACTATAAAGGAAAAGAAGTTGTAAAAGTTAATAAAGAAGAAAAGTAGTCAGTCGTTAGATTGACTTTTTTATTGTTTTTTTGTATAATATGCAAGCAATTAAAGGGGGTATTATGAAAAATAGTACTAAAGCTAAAATATTAGGTGTTGTAGCTTCAGCATCACTATTAAGTGGATGCACTGCTAAACAAATTGATAATAGTCTAAATCTTAAAGAAAATGATCCAATTGAAATAGTTGTTTCTGAAGAAGATAGAACACCAGAATTAACTAAAATATTTGAACCATTTGAACATCAAATTACATATCAATTAACTTATTTTGATTCTGCAGCTACGACAAAATATAATGATAATGGTTGGATTAATTTACAAGCTCCAACAATAAAAGGATATGTAGTTGAAGATTATGAACCAATTATTAAATTTTCTAATTCAGGAAGTAGAACTGTAGGTTATATGTTTTTTTATAGAAATGTAGATACAGTAGAAGCTGTTGGTTATTATGATTATAATACAAATGAAGTAGTTTTTGCTGAACCTGGAAGTATTGTTGAAGAGAAACAAGAATTAATATTAAAATAAGACATTTGTCTTATTTTTTTATTTGAAAAAATACTCATATATGGTAAAATGAATATGGAGATGATAGATATGAAAAAAGGATTTACTTTAATAGAATTATTAGTAGTAATTGTTATTATTGGTGTTTTGGCTACACTTGTATTACCAGGACTATTAAATAACTATACAAAAGCATTAACTAAAGTTATGAAAACTGAAGAAAACTTAATTAATGATTCTGCTAAACTAGCACTAGATGACTTTTGTAATGCTCCTTTAAAAGAACATAAAGGAAAATGTTTGTATAATGATTCATTATGGTATGATAAAGGCTTAGTAAGACCATTTGAGTCTGCTAAGGGTGATTATACCCATTATATTTGTATTGAAGATTTACAAGATTATAGTTATTATGACAATGATTTAGTATATGAAAAACAAGAGTGTTTTGGTGCTGTTGCTGTTAAAAGAGATAAATATGGTAAATATAAAGAACCAAAAACATTTATTTTATGTGGAGATAGTTGGGATCCAGATTATTTAACTGAAGGCGATACTAACATGGCTGCTGGATTTACAAACTGTATGATTAGTTCATTCTTTTCAGAATAGGAGTTATTATGGCTAGAAAAGCAAAAATATATAGAATAGATAATACTAATACTAAAGATAATAATAGAGTTATGATGCAATTTATTGTAGGAATACTTGTTTATGCTATTGTACTAATAATTGCTTCTAGTTTATTTAGAGGATTATATATTAGTAATTTCTTTTATGCAATAGTTGCTGCTTTAATATTAAGTGTATTAGATTTTTATTTGAAACCAATTATTCAATTTTTAACTTTACCATTAAATATAATTACATTAGGTATTAGTTATCCTATAGTTAATGTTATACTATTATGGATATGTGATTTAATAATGGGTAAATCATTTGAATTAAGTGGTTTTATAAGTGCATTTGTTATTGCAATATTTATAAGTGTTTTAAGAATTTTTTTAGATCAAGTTATTACTAAAAACGTATAGGAGGGATAATATGTCACCATACATATTTCAGGCTGGACCATTTGCATTAAGATGGTATAGTGTATTAATTTTAATAGGAGTTGTTTTAGCATATAAAATAATTAGTAGTGAATGTAATAGATTTCATATTAAAACTGAATTTGTATTTAATATGTTATTTTGGACATTATTATTAGGAATTATTGGAGCTAGAATTTATTATGTTATATTTGAATGGGATTATTATTCGTCAAATCTTTCTGAAATATTTAAAGTTTGGAAAGGTGGACTTGCTATTCATGGTGGATTAATAGCTGGTACAATTGTAATATTATTATTCTGTAAAAAATATAAATTTGATGCTAGAAAAATGTTTGATATTATTGTACCAGGCGTTATAATAGCACAAGCAATAGGAAGATGGGGTAACTTCTTTAACTCTGAAGCTTATGGAAGTGTTGTTGAATATGATACATTAATTAAAATGAGAATTATTCCTCAATTTGTAATAGATAATATGGAAATAAATGGTTCATATCATTTACCTATGTTTTATTTTGAATCACTTGCTTGCATTATTGGATTTATAATTTTGTTAATTATTAGACGTAGACCATATGTTAAAAAAGGACAAATTGTAGGTACATATTTAGTATGGTATGGATTTATTAGATTAATTATAGAAGCATTTAGAACTGATAGTTTAATGCTTTATAATATTAAAATAGCTCAATTAGTGAGTGTTGTTATGATTATATTTGGATTCTATTTAATAGCTGTTCAAGCAAGAAAACCTAAATTAGATGAATTATATAATTCTTTTGAAGATGAAATTAATTATTAGGTGATTTTATGTATGATTGTATTATTGTAGGAATGGGATGTGCTGGCATGAGTGCTGGCATTTATGCTAAAAGAGCAGGTTTAAAAACATTGATGCTCGATGAAGCTATGCCTGGTGAAAATTTAGCTAAAATTAGTGTTATTGAAAATTATTTAGGTTTTAAAAGTATTACTGGTAGTGAGCTTGCATATCAAATGTTTGAACATATTAAAGCAGAAAATGTTGAATATAAAATAACTAAAGTAATAAATATTCGTATAAATGATGATAATACAAAAACTGTATATACTAGTAATGGTGAATATAAAACTAAAGGTGTTATTATTGCTGGTGGAAGAAAATATAAAAAGAGTGGTTTATTAAACGAAGATAAATTCATTGGAAAAGGTATTAGTTATTGTGCTGTATGTGATGCTCCTTTATATAAAGGTAAGAAAATAGTTGTATTAGGTGGAGGAAATAGTGCTTTTGAAGAAGGCGCTTATCTTAGTAGATTTGCAGATACAATTACAATTATAGTTAGAAATAAAATAACAGCTGATGTTGCTGCAAGAGAAAGTGTTAATCAAGATAATATTAAAATAATAGCAGGTAGAAGTGTTGTTGAATTTCTTGGTGATGAATATATTACTGGTGTTAAATTAGATGATGGCACTATTATAAATTGTGATGGTGTATTTATATATTTTGGTACTGTTGCTGATACTTCGTTTATTAAAGAGTTAGATATAACTGATGAAAATGGATATATTTTAGTAGATAGTTGTATGAAAACAAAATATGATGGTATATATGCATGCGGTGATGTAATTAAAAAAGAATTATATCAAATAGCTACTGCTGTATCTGATGGAGCAATAGCAGCAACTTGTTTAAAGAGGGAACTTGATAAATGAAAGTATTTATAGGATGTTCATCTTATGATGGATTAAATGAAATATATTACAAAGAAGCTAAGAAAGTGGCAGATACTTTAGTTAATAAAGATTTTTCATTAGTATTTGGAGGATGTGCTCATGGAATAATGGGCACTGTTTATGATGAATTTAAATCAAATAATAAAGATATTTATGCTATTCAAATAGAACATTATAAAGAAGAGTTAGATAATTTAGATTGTTTTAAAGAAGTTAAAAGAACTGCTCTTGAACAAATGGAAAGATTTATGGAATTATCTGATTTAATTATGTTTTTGCCTGGTGGATATGGAACATATGATGAAATATTTTATATGATAAGTGAATATGTAAATGAAACTCATCATAATAAAATTATATTAATGAATATTAATAATTATTTTGATGGAGTTAAAACTATTTTGAATAAAATTAAAGAAGAAAAGTTTGCTTCTTTATTTGATTTTGTTAAAATAGTAGACAACACAGATGAATTAAATAGTTTATTGGAGGAAATATGCTAGTATATGGTAAGAATGTAGCACGTGAAATTTTATTATCAAATACAAAGATATTTAAAGTGTTTTTAGATAATAATTTTAATGATCAAGAATTAATGGGTATTATTACTAAAAAGAATCTTAAGAGATTTCATATGGATAGAAATAAATTAGATAAAATGTGTGATAATGGTATTACACAAGGAATAGCTCTTGATATTGAAGAATATAAATATTTAAATATTGAAGACATTGAAAATGATAAAGATGCTAATTTTGTTGTCATGCTTGATTCACTTGAAGATCCTCATAATTTTGGAGCTATTATTAGGACTTGTGAATGTGCTGGTGTTAATTATATAATAATTCCTAAGAAAAGAAGTGTTTCAGTTAATTCAACTGTCTATAAAACAAGTGCTGGTGCATTAAATAATGTTAAAATAGTTGAAGTAGTTAACTTATCAAATACAATAAATAAATTAAAAGATTTAGGCTATTGGGTATATGGTGCTGAAGCAGGAAGTAAAGATTATAAGGAGATAGACTATTCTGGAAAAACATGTTTAGTTATTGGTAGTGAAGGGCATGGTTTAAAACAAATAGTAGCGTCTTCTTGTGATGAAATAATATCATTGCCAATGAAAGGAAAAGTTAATTCTTTAAATGCTAGTGTTGCTAGTGGAATATTGATTTATGAAATAATGAAGTATAAATAAGGAGGCTTATGGAATACAAAGATATAAATGATAATGAATTAATATATTTATGTTGTGATAATAATGAAGATGCTATTAATATAGTTATTGAAAAATATAAAAAAGTTATACTTTCTATATTAAAAGAATTATTAGAACAATATAATATTGTAGGATATGAAGTTTCTGATTTATATCAAGAAGGATTAATTGGTTTATTAAACGCAATTCATTCTTATAAAGAAAGCGCTAATATATCTTTCTATACTTATGCATCTAAATGTATTAAAAATAATATAATGACTGCTATTAAGCAATCATTTAGACAAAAAAATAGAATATTAAATAATTCTTATTCTCTTGATAAGTTATTTGAAGAATCTAATGAAGCTTATTATAATATTTTAAAAGATAATTCATTTGAACCATCCAAAGTATTATTTGCAGTTGAAAATGAAAATGATTTAATACATAGATTAAAAGCAAAACTTAGTAAGAGTGAAAATGTTATATTTGATTTAAGAATAAAAGGTCTTAGAAATATTGAAATAGCTGAGTTATTAAATATTGATAGAAAGAATGTTGAAAATACAATGTTTAGAATCAGTAGAAAATATGATGAACTAATTAAAAAAGATAAATAGGTTAAAATATGACTATTTGTGTACCAAAAAAGTAATAAAATAACTAGTAATAGTTATTTTTAATTGATATAATTGTTATGAGGATGATATTATGTTTGATTATTTAAAAGGCATTGTAACTAAATGTATTGCAAACTACATAGTAGTTGATGTAAATGGTGTTGGATATAGAGTTTATACATCTAACCCATATAGATTTCACGAAGATGAAGAATATACTGTATATGTATATAATCATGTAAGAGAAGATGAATATACAATATATGGTTTTATTAGTGAAGAAGAAAGAGATTTATTTTTAAGACTTATTGATGTTAAAGGATTGGGCCCTAAAATGGCTTTATCAATCTTAGCAACAGGTACTATTAATGGAATAGTTGATGCTATTGATAGAGAAAATATTCTTTATTTAAAGAAAATTCCAAAAATTGGAGAGAAGCTTGCTAGACAAATTATTCTTGATCTTAAAGGAAAACTTGCTAGTATTGAAAGTCATGAAGAATCAAGTGATGAATTAGTTATGGCACTTGAAGCACTTGGATATAAATCTAGTGATGTTAAAAATGTAATAGTTAAAGTTGATAAAACACAAAATATTGAAGCACAAATTAAAGAAGCATTAAAATTATTATTAAAGTGAGGTATATTATGGTAATTGGAATAGATATGGATGATACAATATGTTCAACAAATGAAAAAATTATTGTAGAAGCAGATAAATATGATAAAGAAGTATTAGGTGGAACAGGTATTAAAGATATTAATGCTTATGAATTTACTGAAATGATGGGATGGGAAAAAGATATGAAAGGTAAATTCTTTGCAGATAGATTAGAATATATAATGGATAATGCTGTTATTAAACCTAGTGCTAAAGAAGTAATTAATAAATTACATGATGAAGGAAATCAAATTATTATTATTTCTTTTAGAAAAGGTAAATATATTAAAGATCCATATAAATTAACTGTAGATTGGTTAAATAGACATGGAGTTAAATATGATAAAGTATTTGTAGATACTGGAGAAAAAACTGATGAATGTATAGAAAATGGAGTTAAATTATTTATAGATGATAAAGAAAGTCATTGTGAAGATGTTAGTAATGCTGGAATAGATGTATTACTATTTACTAATTTATATAATCATGAGGAAAAAAGATTTGATAGGGCTGATACTTGGGATGAAGTTTATAAATATATAAAGGAGAAATACTATGGAGGAGAGAGTAATATCTAATCATGAATTAGAAGAAGATACATTTGAAAAAAATATTAGACCAGATTCTTTTGATGAATATATTGGTCAAAATGATGTAAAAGAAAATATTAAAGTATTTGTATCTGCTGCTAAAATGAGAAATGTATCATTAGACCATGTTTTATTATATGGCCCTCCTGGTCTTGGAAAAACTACACTTGCTCATATTATTGCTAATGAACTTGGCAGTAATATTAAAACAGCTAGTGGACCTACTATTGAAAAAAGTGGTGATTTAGCTGCAATATTATCTACTTTAGAACCAAATGATGTATTATTCATTGATGAAATTCATAGAATACCTAAATATATTGAAGAAATATTATATAGTGCTATGGAAGATTTCAAATTAGATATTATTATTGGTGGTGAAGGACAAAGTAGAAGTATTAAAATAGATTTACCTCCATTTACTTTAGTCGGAGCAACTACAAGAGCTGGTGATTTATCAAGTCCTTTAAGAGATAGATTTGGTATAGTTTGTAAGTTAGAATTTTATACTGATGAAGAGTTAACTCAAATTGTTGAAAGAACAGCTAGGGTTATTGATACTGAGATTGATCATGATGCTGCATATGAAATAGCAATTAGAAGTAGAAAAACTCCTCGTATAGCAAACAGATTATTAAAAAGAGTTAGTGATTTTGCATTAGTTGAGGGAAATGGTAAAATTGATTTAGATATAGTTAAAAAGAGTTTAGATAGGCTTAAAATCAATCCTCATGGTCTAGATAGAACAGATGTTGAATATTTAATGAGCATCATTAAAAAATTTAATGGTGGACCTGTTGGAATTGAGTCAATCGCGTCATCTATTGGTGAAGAAGCAACTACTATTGAAGATGTTATTGAACCATTTTTATTACAAGAAGGATATGTTAAAAGAACTTCTCGTGGTAGAGTTATAACAGAGAAAACTTATAGAGAATTTAAAATTAATGAGCAAAAAACATTATTTGATGAATATTAAGAGGAATTATGGAAAGAGAAAGGGATTATAGAAAATTATTAGATGATTCTATAATTATTGCATTTAGTGCATTAAGGAATTTTTTTAAAAATATTGATCTAGATTCTGATCTTTTTTCTCATGCTTTTGATACACAAATTAAAATAGATTATACAGAGGATATTACCGAAGGAGAATGTTCTGCATATAATCCAAATGATGGTAAAAAGGATGCTATATATATTGGTATAGATTATTTAGATGGTTTATATAATAGTTTTGAAGATGGTTTTAGTTATAACGCTATTATGTTAGATGTAGCTAATAGTATTGTTCATGAACTAATACATAAATTAAGAATTATTACATTAAAAGAAGAAGTAACTTTAGAAAATGTTTCTGAATCAATACAAAAAAATGCTGATTTATATCATAAAACATATGAAAGATTAAAAGAATATGATGATATATTGGTATTATCAACTTTGAAAAATAAGAGAAACTTATCAAAATATGTTCCTATTAAAGTATATATTTATAGAGAAAATTATTA
This sequence comes from uncultured Mycoplasmatota bacterium, assembly GCA_946528555.1. Next base: position 2,549 of record CAMMYS010000018.1, on the reverse strand, counting down.
TACTTTTATAGCATATAATAAAAAAACTAAGTCTTATGATATTTTTGAAAAGAAATATTTTAAAACTAAATATAATGGTAATTATGATACATTTATGGAAAATCTTGCTTGGGAAGCCTCTTCTGACTTAAAAATAATTCCTACCACATCTTATAGGAGCCCATTAATAAGCCAACATAATGAGAAAGTATATAATTCAATGGATTTATATTCATTACCAGTAGATGATCCTAAAAATCCTATTAAAAACAGACAAGATGTTATTAATAGATTATCATATATTAGAAATAGTATTGATAGTCAAATATTACTTGAAGAATCATTTACTGAAGTGCTTTCAAATATGATTATAATGTCTAGAAATAGGAGTTACTTTGATATAGAAGATTTGTGTACAAGAGTGTCTAATAATACAGATTCTATAAATCATAGATGTATTGCTTATCTTATTAATAAGGGAGGAATTGAGTTAATTAGAAACTTTATTCTAGCATCTTATCAGGAAGAGTTTAGAAATGTATTTTATGATTTTTATAAAGATGATTATCCAGAATTATTAAGATTATTTAGTGAAGCAAAAGAAAAAAATAATTACACAATAGGTAATTCTATTAATAGAATAACTGAAAATAGAGTATTAAAATAAAAAACAGAATTATTGTTTATATAATTCTGTTTTATAATTCTCAATTATTTCATTCATAAGTGTTATATAATCTTTATTTTCACTTCTTTCTTCTTCAGATAAAGTAAATAAATTATTAATTTCAATTTTCTTTAGATTGTTTGTTGAAATGAATTTTTCTTGAGTTTCATTTATTTCCTGTCCTTCTAACACATAAATATAATTAACTTTTTTATCATCAACTAATTTTTTAGCATCTGCATAAGATTTATCTATTGAAACATTATTTTCATCTATTGAAACAACATTAATATTATATTTTGTTAAGAAAGTTAAATCATCTGATGTAGTAAGTATAGTATCATAATTACCATTTTTACCAATATTATATAATTGAACTTCTAATAATGATACTTTTTCTTTTAATACTTCATAATTTTCATTTATTTCTTCTTTAACATAAGCATTATCTGTGTAATCAATTAATCCAGATTTAATATTACTACATAACTTTAAATAATTAGATGGGTTTAACCATACTCTTGTATAACTAGAGTTTGTTGATATTCCTTTAGTAGCATCTATTATTTGTAGATTACTATTTTTATTTAATAAGTCCCTTGCTAGAAGAGCTTCATTTGATATTCCTGAATATACAAATGTTTCTCCTTCAGAATATTTATCTTTCTTTTTATCTGTAACTTCATATTTATTATCAGCACCATTTGGATAAACACTTGATATATTTGCGTGATCTTTATACAAAACACTAGTTGCATATTCAATAGGATAGCTAGTAGTATATACAAACTTATCACTAAAGTCATCATTAAAATCACAACCACTTATAAGTAGTAGAGTTACTATTAATACAATAAATTTTTTCATAATTATTCTCCTTTAATAACAGGATCATATCCAATTTTACCAAATGGATGACACCTTAATATTCTTTTAATTCCTTTAAATATTCCTTTAAGTCCATATCTTTCAATGCATTCTTTCATATATTCACTACATGTAGGAGTAAATCTACACATAGAATGTGAATGAAGAGGCATTATTTGATATATATTAATCATTTTTATTAATAATTTTTTCATATATCTATTATATTACAAAAACTAGTAAATTAAAATACATTAATATATTTTGAATGACAATTATGTTATACTATTAGTAGAAAATAGATGTTGGTGAGTTATGAAAAAAAGATTAAATGTATTATTTATAATATTGATTAGTTTTATATTAATACCACTTAATGTTAGAGCAAGTGGATATATTTCAAAAGAAATAGATATAAAAGATGAAAATATTAAACTAAATGATATAGAAGAGGCTAATGTAGAAATAAATTTGACAAAAGAAGTACCTGTCACTATAAAAGCAAAAAGTAAAAACAATGAACGAGTAATATTTAGAGCTAAAATAATTAGTGATTCTATAAATACATCATATTTTTATTGTGACTCTGAAGAAGATAATTATTGTAAAATAAATACTCGAATTCATTACTCATTTTTAGAGGGAAGTAATTCCTATAGAATTGCTATTGAGTTTATTGATTATGATACATATGTAAGAGAAAAAAATCTTTCTGATGCTGAAATTGATAGTAATATATCATTATTTAAAGAAGTAGATTATAAAGCAATAAATAAAATATTTAGTAATGATTTTTCTTTTAAAATATTATTTAGTGATTCATTGATTTTTATATTTTCATTACTTACTATAGTTCAAGTTGCTTTTATGATATATTTGCTTTATATAACTAATTTTAAGATAGTTAAATACATTGAAGCTAGAAGAACTTATAAATGTTTAATTGCTTCATTTGTTATTAGTTTTCTTAGTATTGTATCTATAACTATTTTAATGAACAATGAAATATCATTCATATATTTTATAGTTGATTTTG
>CAMMYS010000017.1 GCA_946528555.1 uncultured Mycoplasmatota bacterium | reverse complement strand
AAGAAAAGAATACTAATATAAATACTAATCTAATTATATATATATTAATAGTATTGTTTATATTGGCAATTATATCTATAATGTATAGTCATTTTAAAATAGATGTTATAAATTATAATATAGTGGATAAAAGAATTGATAAAAAACTAAAGTTATTAGTGCTTAGTGATCTTCATGACAGAAGAAATATAAATGATAAATTATTAAAAATAATAGAAAATGAAAAACCAGATTATGTTATTATGAGTGGAGACATGATTAATGGTAAATATTCAAGTAATAAAATAGCTAATAAGAAAATAGATAAGTTTATTAAATTTTGTAATGCTTTAAAAGATTATAATGTTTATTATACTTTTGGTAATCATGAAACATATTTAAATAGTGAAATATTTAATAAATATAAAAATAAAGTTTCTAATACTCATGTTAAAGTATTAAATAATAAAGGTGTATTTTTATCAAAAAATATTAAATTAAATGGAATATTCTATGGTAAAAAATATTATGATAGAAAGAATCATCCGATTACTAGTGAATTAATAAATAATAAAGTTGGTAAAATTGATAATAAAAATTACAATATAATTATTTGTCATAATCCATTATCACCAAAACCATTTAGTGATTATGGTTTTGATATGATGATTAGTGGTCATATTCATGGAGGAGTAATAAGATTACCTTTTGCTTTATTATCTCCAGAATATAAATTTTTCCCAAAATATAGTGCTGGATTATATAACATAAATAAAATGAAATTATTAGTTTCTAGAGGCATTGGTTATGCTAAAACATTGCCAATTAGAGTTAATAATCCTGCTCATATTATGATAATAAATTTAGTAAAAGATGAAGATATGATATAATATCAGTAGGAGGATATATGAACTATACAATATATAAGTTTATTAGATTCATTGGAAGACCAATAGTTAAGCTAATATATAGAGCAGAATATATTGATAGAGATAATATACCTACTAAAGGAAGTGTTATTTTAGCAGGCAATCATACTAATAATAGAGATGCTTTGTTAATGATAGCTGGTCCTGATAGAATAGTACATACACTTGCTAAAAAAGAATTATTTAATAATAAATTTAAAAATGCATTTTTTAGAAGCATGGGATGTATTCCAGTTGATAGAAGTATTCATGATGAAAATGCTAAAAATGAAGCAATTAAAGTATTAAATGATGGTCATGTAATTGGAATATTTCCTGAAGGAACAACAAATAAAACTGATAAAGAATTGTTATCATTTAAATATGGTGCTGTATCATTTGCTAAAAAGACAAATTCATTTATAGTTCCTTTTGCTATAACAGGTAAGTATAAAATATTAAGAAAATCTGTTAAAATTAAATATGGTAAACCATATAAATTAAAAAGTGATAATTTAGAGATAGAAAATAAAATATTGATGGATAAAGTATTAAAATTGAAAGGAAGTAAAGAAAATGATATTTACAAGAAAGATTAAAGAAGCAATATTTAAAAAAAGTACACGTGTTAGAAAACATTTATCTTATCCAGATGTATCTATGTATGAAATGGTAAGAAGATGTGCTAATAAACATCCTGATTTAACAGCATATTCTTATTATGGAAACAGTTGTACTTATAAAAGTTATATTAAAAAAATAGATACATGTGCTTTAGCATTTGCTAGATTAGGTGTAAAAAAAGGAGATGTTGTTTCAATAGCAATGCCAAATACTCCTGAGGCAATAATTTCTTTTTATGCTTTAAATAAAATAGGTGCTGTTATTAATATGATTCACCCTTTATCAAGTGAAGAAGAGCTTAAATATGCTTTAGAAACAACAAATAGTAAATATGCAGTAGTAGCAGATATAGTTTATGGAAAGGTTAAGAATATAAAAGATACTCTAAAATTAGAGAAAATAATTTATACACCAGTTAGTGAATCTATGGATCCTATTACTAAGATTGGATATAAGTTCAAAACTCTTGGTAAAATAAATAGTGCATTAACTGATGATACTATTCCATATTATAGATTTTATAATAGAAGTAAGTTTTATACTAAAACTATTAAAGATACAGGTACTGGTAAAGATGTAGCTGTTATGTTACATAGTGGTGGTACAACAGGAAAACCAAAGTGTGTTGTTTTAACAAATAAAAACTTTAATGCTGTTGCATTAGGTTTACTTGAAACAACTCAAGATATGGGACCTGGAGTATCAACTTTATCAATTATGCCAATATTTCATGGTTTTGGTTTAGCATGTACATTTCACGCTGTTAATATAACTGGTGGAGAAGCAATTATTTTACCAACTGTTAGTCCAAAACAATTTGATGAAACAATTTTAAAATATAAACCTAATACAATAGGATGTGTGCCAAGCTTATTAGAAGGTCTTCCAAATAGTAAGAAATTAAAAGATGCAGATTTATCATTCTTAAAATGTATTATTTGCGGTGGAGATGCAATATCTGATAAGTTATGTTTAAAACTTAATGATTTTTTATATGATCATGGTAGTGAAGCTAAAGTAAGAGCGGCTTTTGGTATGACTGAATGTACTGCTGGTGTTACCATGGTACCAAAAGATAAATATAAAGTAGGTAGTATAGGATATCCAATTCCAGATACTGATGTTAAAATATTTGATCCAGAAACTCATAAAGAATGTGGACCAGATGAAGTAGGGGAATTATGCTTTAGTGGACCAAGTATAATGAAAGAATATTTAAATGATGAAGAAGAAACAAAGAATGTTTTAAAGAAACATAAAGATGGAAAAATATGGATGCATAGTGGAGATTTAGGCTACATTGATAAAGACGGTTGTATATTCTTTAAATCAAGATTAAAACGTATGATTGTTACTAGTGGATATAATGTATATCCAGGACAAATTGAACAAATTATATTGGAACATCCATATGTAGAAGCTTGTGCTGTTGTTGGTGTTCCACACCCATATAAAAAAGAAGTTGTAAAAGCATATATTGTTCTTAAAGAAGGATTAGTTTTAAATAGTGAAATAAAAAGAAGTATTAAAGAACATTGTGCTAAAAATATAGCAGCTTATGCATTACCATATGCATATGGTTATAGAAAAGAATTACCTAAAACTAAAATAGGGAAAGTTGCTTATAAAGAATTAATTAATGACAAGGATGAGGAGACAGATGATTAAACTAAAATATATACCATATCATTTACTAAAACCTTTTGTTAGTTTATATTTTCATATAAAATTTAGACCAACAGTTATTGGAAAAGAAAATATTCCTAAAAAAGGACCAATTATTTTATGCGGTAATCACAAACATATACATGATCAATATAATGTTATGACGGTTACACCTAGATTAGTTCACTATATGGCAAAAGATGAATATTTTAAAGGACCTACAGCATGGTATTATAAAATAGGGCAATGTATACCTGTAGATAGAACTATACATGATGATTTTGCTAAAACTGAAGCGTTAAAAGTATTACAAAATGGTGAAGCACTTGGTATATTTCCAGAAGGTACTAGAAATAAAACTTTAGGTACTAAAGATGAAGTTGATTTATTACCATTTAAATTTGGTGCTGTCTCTTTAGCTAAAAAAACAAATGCTTTAATAGTGCCATTTGGAATAAGTGGAGAATATACTGGCAAGAAAGGACATTTAGTTACTAGAATAGGTAAACCATTTAGTGTAAAAGATATGGATTTAGAAGAAGCAAATGAGCTTTTACGCCAAAAAATATTAAAATTAATGAAAAAATAATAAAAAAGTAATATAATATATTACACAAATACAAAGAGAGGAGAATCTCTATGAAATTTATTTTAACGGCAGGGGGAACAGGTGGACATATATATCCAGCTTTATCTGTGCTTGAAGAAATAAAGAAGGATAAATCAAATGAGTATCTTTATATTGGTACTAAAGATAGAATGGAAAATGAATTAATTCCTAATATGGGCATTCCATATGAATCTATCGAAATATATGGTTTATTTAAAAAGAATCTTGTTAAAAATGCAAAAAATGTCAAGAATATAGTTTCAGCATATAAGAAGTGTTTAAAGATAATGGATGATTTTAAACCAGATGCAGTTATTGCTTTTGGTGGTTATGTTACATTACCTGTATGTTTAGCTGCTAGAAAAAGAGGTATAAAAGTATTTTTACATGAACAAAATATGTTACCTGGTAAAACAAATATATTTCTATCAAGAAAAGTAGATGAGGTTTTCATATCATTTAAAGATGGTAAAAAGAAATTAAAGTGTAAGAAAATTATATATACAGGAAATCCAGTTAGTCAAAGAGCTATTGAATGCAAACCATTCGATAAGACTGAATTAGGTTTTTCTAAAAATAAAAAATTAATAATAATAGTAATGGGATCTCTTGGAAGTACAAGTGTTAATGAAAGATTATTAGATTTTTTAAGAACATATGAAAGAGATGATGCTGAAATACTATTTATTACTGGAAAAAAGAGTTATGCAACTTTAAATAATAATTTAATAGTACCTAAGAGCACTAAGATAGTTCCATTTTTTGATAACTTACCAAGTTTAATGAAAAGTGCAGACTTAATTATTTCAAGGGCAGGAGCATCTACTATAGCTGAAATAATGGCTACTAAGACTCCATCTATATTAATACCAAGTCCATATGTTGCTAATAACCATCAGTATTACAATGCTCTTGATTTAGTTAATAAAAATATAAGTGTTATGCTTGAAGAAAAAGATTTAGATAAAAATTCATTAATTAAAGCAATTGATGATATATTTGAAGATAAAAAATTTAATGAAATTAAGAATAATTTATCTAAAATTAAAGATATTAGTTCAAGTAGCTTAATAATGGATGAAGTATATAAGGAATTAAAAGGGAAAAATGACAAAAAA
>CAMMYS010000016.1 GCA_946528555.1 uncultured Mycoplasmatota bacterium | reverse complement strand
TATATTTTAAGTAAATAATTTTAGGATTATAATCTGTTTTAACAGCACCTTTATTTTGTAATCTAAGTATGAACTTTTGTCCATCTTGAACTGCAGATACTTCACATTGTTGTGCTGCTTCTTCATCAGATAATTCTATAATATCTTCTTTAGTATATTTACCAAGAAAATCTCCTACTCCAACTATACAATATTCTGCATTAAAAAGTTTAAACGCTGTTACTTTTCCATCGCTATCTAGTCTAATTGTATAATTTAAATCACTAGCATTAGAAATAGATAATTCATTTCTTCCACCAGTTTCTATTAAACCTACTTTATTACCTTTTGTTCTTTGAGTAACATATAAGTCAGTTGCTGCCGAATATACTTCTTTTGCTTCATTTATAAATGATATTTTTTTAGCATCTCTATAATTTTTAAGTACATTTGGAAGTACTAAAAGAGCTAGTAATCCTAGGACTGCTATTACAGCTAACATTTCAACTAATGTGAACCCTTTTTTCCTCATGTTAGTATCACCTATCATTCATTATATATATTAGTATATCAAAGAATTAACAAAAAATACATAAAAAAACTTATGATTAAATCATAAGTTTTTATTGACCTAAAGTACCATTTTTCTTCTCAATTGTATAATCTGATACACCTCTTTGAGAGCTTTGCCTATTATTAACAATTCCATAAGGGTTTGTATTATTATTAATTGATGAAATAAAGCTACTTCTACAATTTGTTTTAATTCTATCACCTACAGAACAAGATCCTTTTTCAATTGTATTGTCTGTATATGTTTTAACTCCACCATTTGTTGCATTATATTCTTTTATCTTCTTGATTGCATCTTGAGATAAAGTATAACTATATTCTAAGTGAGTTTCATAATATTTAAGAGCACCTTGTCCATTGTAATATTGTTCTGTTTCATTGATGTATGCTGTTGAATTCTCCCAGTTAACACCAATTCTTCTAGAACCATCATTTAATGTTGTTGGGAACATATTAGATAAATCTACATTACGATAATGTGCTTCAGTTTGAATCTCAACTGGTGGAAGAATTAATGTATGTGGACAAGCATGAACGCTTTGTTTAATTGCTTCTTTAAATGCATTAGTTCCACTACCCATCTTTCTATAATATGTTTGATTAATACTAATTCTATGAGTAAGATTGCAATTATTATTCTTACATACAGCATATGCATCTACTCCAACAGGATAAACATATTTATCAAGTTTTAAATAATCAGCATTTGATGCTTTATTAGTAATATCTTCAACATTACCTGTATAAGGTTCAACTTGGAATAAACTATCATTATAGAAATCTATTTCATTTGATACTGTAAAGTATGCATAATCATTAGTTGGTATATTACCAGATGTTTTATTACTTGTATTTAAACCTAAATCATGAGGTAATAAGTATTCATCTTTCTTCTTATCATATGCAAAACATTCTTTTCCAGAACAATATCTAATATCAGATACATTCTTTGCCTTACCTGCTGTATATCCAGTATGATTATTTAATTGATGTTTTAATATGATATTACTATAATCTTTTCCTACTCTTGATTTAGAACCAATATAGTAAGCTCCACCATCATATTTAACTTCTGATGTTACTACATCATTCTTTTCAGCATTTAGTTGAGTACCAAAATTATAACCATATTTATCTCCATTAAATCCATAACTATTTTCAGCAGAGAAAATATCTAAAATTCTTTCATATACATTTCCAATTTCATTATCTTTTGGACGATATACTGGAATATTCTTATATAAGTTACAGTTATATAAATCATATAATATTTGATTTATATGTCCTTCAGCTTTACCATATTTTCTTAATGCACTATATAATTGTTTCCAATTCTTAATAGTTTTTCCTTCTAAACCAGCATATATTTGTGACCAATCAATATTTTCATCAAATTCATTATTGTAGAATATATTAGATACACAATCTCTCTTCATAATAACTACATTGGTAAATGGTTTATTTGATTTATTTGATTTAAACACGTCATATTCAATATCTAATTTGAATGATAAGCCTGAATAAATATCTACTTTATTAGCCATATAGTATTCTGCTGTATCGCTACAATAAATTTTACAGAAATCACTATTTACACCAAAGAATTCACTATAGTCATATGCTTTTTTAGCAACTGAACTTTGCATATTAATTATACAACTTAGAGATGGATCTTTAATTTTAACTTCTCCATGTCCACTTGATTTCTTAGCACAACTATTTTTATCTTCTATTCTAATATTATAATTGTCACATCCACCTTCATCATAACAATAGAAATCTAATGTTAATGTTTTTACTGGTGGTTTTGTTGTAGGAATCGTTTCATCCCACGTTCTACCAGGCTGTTCACCTTCATCATATGAATACATCATCTGATAATCACCAGAACCACAAGCTAAGTATTTCTTAATACTATATCTTGATCCTGATTCTGTATATCTAATAGTTGTATAAATTGTTTCAAATTTTTCTTCTTCTTTTTTAACTTCATCGCAAAGTGCAAAGTAAACCGTTGGTGAATAACACATATTCTTTTGACAATAAGAGAAATCAAATGTTTCACCTTCTGGTAATAATAAGAAGTCTTTTGAATCTATTCTACCATCACCATTTAAATCTGTTACTATTGTCTTTGTAGCTAAATCTATTAAAGTACCATCTGGTCTAAGACCAATTACATGTGTAATTTCATTATTACAATAGAATAGTACTTTTTCTTCATTTTCAGTTAATTTTTGTCCTGATGCTTTTTTAGCTTTAATATCAGAACATTCAATCTTTTCACCTATTGTTATTTCTTCTCTATATTTAACTTCTACAACACTATATTCATCAATTACTTGACTAGATACTGTTGCTGAAATTGGTTCAGTTTCTCTACCACCATATAGATTAGCTAAGTGGTTTTGCATATCTTCATTTCCAAAATATGTATTAAAGAATAATGCAAATGCTTGTACATATGAGTTTGTAAGTCCTTGACATACAACTCCTAATTGTCCAGGAGTACAAGCTATATTTTTAAAGAAGTTAGTGCTTAGTAAACCTTCAACACTATGATCTACTCCTTCTCTCTTTAAAGCTTCAAAATATAATCTCCATATATAATTTAATGATTCAACATATACATTAACATGATTTTCTGCTGGATATGCAACATATTCACCACAATCATATCCTCTCATATATGCTAAACCTACTCTATAGAAACCACCTAATTCTAAATCAGCTGCCCATAATCTTAGAGCCATATTTCTTGTTTCATAAGATATTTTATTTTCTGGATGTCTGTTACTATAATATTCTGCTTCTATTAAAATATTTGCAAATCCACAATCAGGTGTACTATTACTTGATTTACAAGTTGTTGGATCAAATGGTTGTGTTTGATAGTTATTTGGAATTCCATTTGGGAATTTATCACTTGGGTTAACACAATATGCATCATCACCATTTACTTTAAATGTAGCATTACACCAGCCTTCAACTGTTTGTTCAACTGGATTACAAGCATAGATTGGACATCTTACATAATATTTAACTTCTGTTTCACAACTTTGTCTTCTTGGAACATTTGCAGCACATTTACCACATGCTGGTGGTGTTATATCACCTGATACATCCTCTTCTGTATCTTTACAATCTCCATCGTATAATTGATCATGTCCTGAAGGAGTACAAGGTTTTCCATTTTCATCTACTCCATCACAACAAGCATCACATTCCCATTTTAAATATGTGTAAGTTGAAGTAATCTCTGCATCTACTTGACCAGGTCCTCCATTTGCTTTAATACGACACATTGGTACAAATATTGAACTAGAACTTTTTCCATCGGCTGCCCATACTGTTTGTTCAACTAATTCTTCACCAGCAGCTACAGCACTTGCAAAATCACTAGTTCCTCCAATTGAAGTTTTTCTACCTGTATCATAGAAATCACAAAGGATTAATCTTGTAGCCCATCCAGCACTTGTTATAGGTCCTTCTATGATAGTAGCATCACCACAAACACCCGATGCATTAACTTTTCCTACTAATAAGAATAACATTAAGAATAATATTACATAATTTTTATGGTGTCTTCTTACTGTTTCTTTTCTATTTCTCATCTTTTTATATCTTTTAATCTTTAGATTGTAATAAATTGAAACTGCTATGATTGGAATTAATACACATAATATGTATACTTTAATACTTACTATAAAATCCCAAACTCTAGCAAAGAAATTATTCTTTTTATTTAATTCTTCTTCATATGCTCTCATTTCATTTTTAAAATCATCCAGTGTCATATCTTGAGTAGCATTTGTAAATACTTGGCATAACTCATGTTCTTTATATTTATCACAATATTGAGTCTTATAATATTGGTTAAAAGCAGGTACTGTATATTCTAAAGTAGTTATTAATTTACCATTACAACTACCTTTAGCATTTCCATAAACTTCTATTTTATAAGTTTCTTCTTTACCTTCTATCTCTTTATATAATCCAGCTCCATATATATTTATTTCATCAAAATGATCAGCTGGTATTGTATTGTTATACTTATCAATAACATTAAATGTTATATCATCTCTTTCTTTAGATAATGATAAAAAATAAGCATATTGATATTTAGTAAGATCTAAATCTTCATGTTCATTATAATTAAATACAGTGAACACAGGTTTTAAATCACTAGCCCAATCTATATACTCCTTTTCTAAACATTCTTCTGCATTAACATGTACAAAAACAAATAAAGTTAATACAAATAATAATACTTTTTTCATAAGACACCTACTTTTCTATAATAATATAATATCACAAAAAACTATTTTTAAGAAGAATAATCTACTTTAAGTACTGAGGATGTTTCGTGTTTATTAAATAGTTTTTCTAATACAGAAAAATCTATCATTTTAAACTCACTATTAACAGCTTCAATAGCTTCTCCATTACTAATATAAATCATCATTGGAGCATCACTAATTTCTCCTTTTATTTCAGGAAATTTAGTTTTCAATAATGAAATATAATCATCTTTATGATCAGTTATATTTAAATATAATACTTTATCAGTATAATCATTTCTAATAATATCTCTATATAATTTCTTTTCCATATTTTTAATTTCAGAATTACCATTATAACTAATAAATATAACCATATTATTTGATTCAGATACTACAAAATCCAAATCATCATAATTAATACTACTTATTACACTATTTTCTCTTTCAAATATACTTTTATCTATTACATTATCTCTATTATTTAAATAAATCATTCTTGAATATAGTACTAATAATACAACTAAAATTGTTACTATTGTAACTATAATATAATTTCTCTTAGGAATCTTTCTTTCAAATATGTTTTTCATATATCCTCCTATAAAATATAATAACATATTTTTTCAAATATTTGAATTAATAAATCAATTATAATATAATATTTTTGAGGTATTAATTATGCATGAAGTATTTAATGATGAAATCAATTTTATAAAAGATAAAAGAATTAAAAATAGTTTAATAACTATGTTGGATAGATTGCCAGATTATTTTTATGAAGTACCTGCTTCTTCAACAGGTAAATATCATCCTTCATTCTCTTTAGGAGATGGTGGTTTAGTAAGACATACTAAAGTTGCTGTAAGAATAGCAAAAGAACTATTGAATAATCCATCTTTAAATAATTTTAATCAAAATGAAAAAGATTTAATAATATTTGCTTTAACATTACATGATGGTTTAAAAAGCGGAAAAGTTAAAAGTGAATACACATTATTTGAACATCCTATCTTAATGAGCAATTATATTAAAGAAAATGAATCTGATTTGGAATTAACACCTGAAGAAATAGATTTAGTATGTAGATGTATTGCTACTCATATGGGTCCTTGGACAACTAATTATAAAGGTGAAGAAATTTTATCTCCACCAGAAGATAAATATCAAAGATTTGTTCATATGTGTGATTACATAGCTAGTAGAAAATTCTTAGATGTTAAATTTGATAAAAACAATAAAATAGAGAATGATTAATCATCATTCTCTTTTTTTAATAATTCTTCTATTTTTTTAAAATCATCATTATTTTTAAATTCTTCCCTAACTTTTTCAATATTATAAAATGCTTTTAAATATTCATAGAATACTCTTTTATTTTGTTTTAATTTAATAATCTCTTCTTCTAATTCTTTCATAATATCACCTATTCTGTTACCACTTCTACTACTGGTACTTCTTTCTTATGAGCTATTTCTAATAATTCATCAGTTAATTCACCAACTACTATTATAAAGTCAGGTCTAGAATCTAATTGATTCTTATTATCTTTATTCATTCTAATTATAGTCTTATCATTATCGATACTGAATCTTAATGAACCGTTTTTAACAAGTTTGTTGTATCCATAACTATTCTTAGTTAAACTTGATACATTTTCACAACAGAAGTGTACTCCATCATCTCTATCAGAACATAACACTCTGAAATCTTGATTAATGATTTTATATACAGAAACACCATTTCTTTCATATTTCTTAGCTATCTCTGGTCTATCAATAGCAAGTAATTCTATATCTTTAATAGTAACTATTTGTGAATTAATTATTTCCACTCTATATCGTTTAATCTTATTAAAGAACTCAACTATTGCCACTGTATTTCTATTATCTTTATTAGTAATAATATTTTCAATATATTGAAGTATTATAGTTAAGTCATTTGTACTAAATAATAATTTCATCATTGAAAATAATGCTACTTCTTCATCACTAAAGATCTTTCTACCGCCAGCATTAGCATCTTCTAAACTATCACTATCATAAATATCTATTATTTCTTTAATATTTGATACATCTAACCATCCAAAGTTGCCATTAGCATCATATCCTTTGTTGAATAAGAAATTAGCAAGTACATTCTTATAAACATTTATATCTTTAACAGCACTTAAGTTTTCAACGAATTTTTTAATAATTAATAAATCATAACTTAATAATTGACTTCTTTTAGTAATATTTAATGGATTTGCAAAAGATGATAATAATATTAATAAATTATCTTTTTCTTCTCTACTTAATGTTACATTATATGTATCACTAAGTATTTCATAATAACTACCAAAGTTTTCAATACATCTATATAAAGTTTCTTTATTTTCTTCATATATTTTAGTTACAAGATTATAATATATTTCAAAAAACTTTCTTGCTATATTAGATTTAATTAATAAAAGTAATGAAGACATATTAACAAAATTAAACTTATCAAAATCATATAATAGTTTTTTATTAATAAAACCAAATCTCTTATCAAATATTTCTAATGTATTAATATCATAAATATCTTTATTATTTTCTATAGTAGTTTCATATGCAGTACTTAGTATTTCATTTAATAATTTAACAGTAGCAGGTCTTGTATCTTTTTTATTAGATGTTTTATATAACAATGACATACCTATAAATACTGTAATCTTTTGTGGATTATTTTTATTAATAATTTCTTTATTAAATAAAACCTTAAACAACTCAAATATGCAATTATAATCTTTAGAATAATCATATTTTTCTATATTATTAATATATTCTACATATATTTTATTTATTACTTTGTAGAATTGTTCATATACTTTTTCACCATGATAAAATTCAAATAATTTTAAGCATCTAGAATTAGCTGCCATTATTTCACTTTCTTTAATCTTAATATCTGTATCTTCATTATATACAGGTATAATGTATGGTAAACAATAATTAACATCTATATTTATAAGAGCAGATATTTGATTTAAACTTAAACTTTGAATCATTTTAATTGCTCTTTTTGTATATTGATAACTCATATTATTACTAGAAGTATCAAATCTAAATAATTTACCCTTAGCAGTTAATACACATTTATTTATAAATATATCTACTACTTCTTTCATAGATTTATTTTCAACATTATCAAGTATTCCATAAATAACTTCTTGTGTTTTATCAGTTTCATTCTTTAAAGCAGGCATATTAACATATTTAATAAGATCCATGTCATATTTTAATACTTCTATTAAAGTTTTTTCATCAAGATAATTAATCATAAATGGATATTTATGTATATATTCTTTTTGTACATCAACGCTCATTGTATATAGTACACTTATATCTTCTTTTATTTTATCCATTTGTTTATTAACAAAATTATTTCTTGCTTCACCATTTATATATTTATTATATTTTTCATCTTCTGCATATTTATTTTGTATTTCTTGTGAAGCATATCTAATAAATATTGGATTTACTTCTAAAATATATTCCCATTGCTTATCATTTAATTTATCTTTAATTTGATCAATTACTTTTTCTGTTTCTTTAATATCTGAATCAGCTAATGTCTTAATAACTTTCCTTAAATCATCCATATATAATTTAACAATATCTTCTGGTTGTTTAAAATATAATTTAAGATATGATTTAGTTTCTTCTGGATCAAACATAACAACATTAGCATTCATAAAGAATTTATTTTCTTTTAACCATCCAGATACTATTTTCTTTTTAACCTCATCACTAGCATATCCAAACATAGAAAGATTACTATTAATTCTAGACATTTGGAATTTAACAGGTAACATTTTTATTAAATGAGGATGTTTGAAAAAAATGTAACTTAAAACAATTTCATTATTTCTAAACTCTTTATTATCTAAATAAGCATGTTCTATATACTTATCACTTTTATTTTCAAGAGTTTTAATGAAATTATTGGCTCTATGTTGAATTTGTCTACTTTGCATTTGTTTAAATATATTTGCCATTACTATCCTCTTTTTATCCTATTATAAATAAATTATAGCATAATAATGCAAATTAAAAAAGCATATTTCTATGCTTATTTTAATTATTTAAGAAGTTCATCATTTGAATGTTTTGCAACTGACTATTCAAAGAATTTTGATATTCTTGAAGAGCGGCATTAACTTCATTTTGATATTGCATCTTATTTGCTTCTATTTCAGCTGTAGCTTTTTGTAATTCATTATTGTATTGTGTTTGAGCATTTTGTAATTCTGTTTGATATTGTTTTTGAACATTTTGCATTTCAGTTTGATATTGATTTATAGTATTATTTTTTTGTTGTTCTAGAATTGCTTTTTGTTGCTCCACATTAGCTTGTTGTTTTTGTAATTCTGTTTGATATTGACTTATTGTATTATTCTTTTGTTGTTCCAGAATTGCTTTTTGTTGTTCTACATCTGCTTGTTGTTTCTGTAATTCTGTTTGATATTGACTGATTGTATTATTCTTTTGTTGTTCCAGAATTGCTTTTTGTTGTTCTACATCTGCTTGTTGCTTTTGCATTTCTTCTTGATATTGGCTTATTGTTTTATTTTGTTCTTTTTCAAGTATTGCTTTTTGTTCTTCAACAGCAGCCTTTTGTTTTGCCAATTCTTCTTTATATTGACTTATTGTTTTATTTTTTTCTTTTTCAACCTGAGCTTTATATTCATCTTGTATTTTGTTTATTTGTTCATAAGCATCTTTTACATTTTTATTTTCTTCAGCAGTAAAATATTTTACATCACTTTTTGCAACGAAATCTCCAAAAGAATCATTTATGCTTGAAATGTATTCATTAGCCTTATCTTCAATGCTACTGACGTAATCACCATATTGTTCATCATATAATTCAGCAGAGATTCCTTCTGCTTCTAAAATAGCATTTCTAACATTAATTGTTCTTTTTAAGTCTTCTTTTAATTTACCAACAATTCCACCTTGTCCATCAGAACCACTTAAGTATGCAATTGCTTTTTTACGCTTAGCATCGTAATCATCAATTAATTCTTTATTTTTACTTTTTAACTTATCTTTTTCTCTATTAATGTCTTTATCTAAAAATGAGAAATCTACTACTTTATTAATATTTCTTTCTATTCTAGCAAGAGCATTTTTTAAATCTTGTGCTGCTTTAGAAACATCTTCCAAGTTAAATTCAACTTTATCAAAATCTATTCCTTTTAATGCTGAATTAGCAGGTGCGGTAATATTTGCAAATCCTTTACTTATACTTGAACTAATAGTAGCTGGATTTTCTTTAACCGGTTTTACTACATCACTAATAGATTTTCTAAATACACCTCCACTTCTAGATGCTTTTCCTCCAAATGGAACAGCATCAATGTAATGAATAGGTGGTTTATTAGACATATATGCTGAAACATAACTATCTATTTTATTTGAACTAACTTGAGACTTACCTATATCACTATTAGCTCTTACAAATGATTTAGAATTGCCTACAGCTTGTGCTAAACCACCAGTATATTCTTTAGAATATACTTTCTTTAATTCAGTATAAGGTATACTTTCAAAAGATCTAGTATAGTTCTTTAATAATTCTGATGTTCTCTTGCTAACATTTGCATTTACTTCATTTACTCTTGAAATATATTCGCCTTGTAGTTTATTAATATCTGCTAATCTATTGTTATATCCAATAGAAATCATATTTCCAGGGTGAGCAGTAAGATTAGTCATTTCAATAATATTATTTGAAAACAATAATATATTTAATCTCATACTTTCACCTCTCTAGTAACATTGCATTACAGTTTTAGTAAATCTACCACATCTACTAAGTTCTGTTTCAGCATTTGTATAAGCTTTTTTAGCATTTTCTATATTTTCATTAGTTATATTAATTTTATCTTCATATTCATTAATAAGGGCAGTATTAGATTCTTTTGCACTTTGTAACGCATTTATATCAGATTGCAAATCCACATTTAATTTAGCACTTTCTAATTCTCTTTGCATTGCTTTTAAATCAGCAATATTAGATTCTAGTAAAGTTTTTCTTTCTTTGCATTCATTAAGTATACTAGTATAGTTTTCTAAATCTATTTTATAGTTATTTATTTGTTCATTTATTTCATCCATTAATTTTTGTGTAGTAGCCTTGCATGAAAATATTGCTTCTTCATCTGGAACTTCCACATACACACATCTTTGTACATGTTGTTCATCTTTCATAATATTTCTCCCTTAATTTCTCTTCTCAACAAAAAGCATATAGTTTTCCATTGAAAAAAGAAGTTATTTTTGATAACTTCTGATTTTTTATTAGAATGTATAGTTCTTAATAGCTTGTGTAATACTATTTGATACATTATTTAGTGTTTCTTTATATTTTGCAGAATTTGCTAAGAATGTA
>CAMMYS010000015.1 GCA_946528555.1 uncultured Mycoplasmatota bacterium | reverse complement strand
TCCTGCATCTTTTCCTTCCCAGCATCCTTTTAGATTATCTATTCCTGCCATTATGTTACTGATTATTGTATCTGCACTTGTATTAGATCCACCAGTAACTACATTGTTGAATAGGCCTACTGCATCATCATATAAATTTTGTACACTATTTACTTTATGATTCATTTTCTATCCTCCTTATATTTAATTTATCATAAAACCAATGTTTTTATCAACTTACTTTACACTTTATTTAATCTCATTAATTGGTTTAATAATAACTGGCATACCATTTTTAACATATACGCCGAAATCATTTCCAATATTAGAGAATGATGTAAGTTGAATTGTTAATTTAATTAAGAATTGTTGTGTTACTCCTCCACCAATCCAAATACCATCATTAGCATTTACAGATGACTTATACCAATCATCATATTCAAATTTCTTAAATGCAGATGGTATATCAACAAATATGAAATTCATCTTAGCAACTTCTTTATTTGTTGATAATAATTCTTTAAATATATTTTGATGATCAGCATCTAATTTATTAAAGAATTTATCAATACCAATAATTATACATGCAGTATTTGGTAATTCACTAACACTTCTTGGATTCATATTATTTGCTTTTAATACTTCTTGAACTTGATCATTAATTCCTTTTAATTTATCAATAGCAGCATCAAAATTACTTTCAACATACTCTATTTGATTATTAAAGTTTTCAAAGAAACTACTAGCATCAATAACAATCTTATTAAATGTATTATTCTTTTCAAATAATGCTACTAAGTTCTTAACAAATGGTCTCATTAATTCTAATTCATTAGATGAAATAATATTAAATGTATTTTTCTTAAAGTCATATAATTGTGCATTTAATGAATCTCTTATAATACCAATTGGTACACTATCAAGTCCTGTAAATTTACTACTAAATAGATCTAATTTAATTACATCTGGCATTACTGGTACTGGTTTAGCTTTTGGTAAATTAGAAGCTTTTAACCTATCAATAATACCTTTAATAGCATTAAATGATGATTCTTCTGTTGTAATTGAAGCAGTTTGGAATTCACATACTTCTCCAATTCTAGTAAGACCTCTACCTAATACAGCAGATGGTACTAAACCATTTGTCTTGCCAAGTATATCTCTATAATCATTAGCATTTATCATTTGTAAGCATAATTGTAATTTACAACTTTGTGATACTTTAAATTTAACAGTGCTTTGACTAGTTGTTAAGATTACAAAATATATACCATACTTACTACCTTCTCTTACAGGAGAAATAATTTTTTCAGTATATTCTTGATATACTTCTGTTAATATTTCTATTGAGTTAATTACTACTACGATATTTGGTAATGTTTGTCCACTAAGTTTAATATAATCTTGATAATTACCATTGTATGACATAAATAGTTTTTTACGTTTATTCATTTCACTATTTAACATCTTAGCTATATTATTAATCTTTTCATCGTCGCCATTAATCATTACATCTCCAACTTGTGGAGCTTCTCTAAAGTTTTGTAATGTTTCAGCACCGAAATCCATAATATACATATTTAACTCATTAGTTGTATATGTTGTAATACATGAATAGATGAAACTTGATGCAAATTCATCTTTACCACTATCACCACTACCATAAACAATTACATTTCCTTGTTCACTTATTGGCAATGTAAGCATACCTTGTGTTTGATTAGCTGGATCATCATATTCACCAATAATTGGATTTAAGAAATAATTAACTTTCTTATATTCATATTTTTTAGATATAGTAGAGAGTAATACTTTAGCTGGTATTTTATCTAACCATAATGGTCTTATCTTTAATTCTGTATCATTTCCAATATTTATTAAATATTTAACAATATTTGTAAGTTCTTCACCTTGAGATTCTACTGTTTTCTTAGAAATAGTATTTTTAATTGTTTTACTTACAAAGCCTGTATTATCTATGAAATAAATATTCTTATCTGAAGCTTTTTTATATTCTTTTGCTGGATAATATTGAGCTCCTGCCCATGCAGCTTGTCCTTTAGCGAAGTATTCATTATAACCTACTTGTAAATAGAAACGACCAGTTTGTTTTAATTCTGCTGCTAAATCTGTTTTGATCATTTCCATACTGTCTGCTTTATCTTGAACTTTTAAACATACTTTAAATTTAGCATTTGACCAAATTTGTGCATCTACTACACCACTTGGTTTTTGTGTTGCTAGAATTAAGTGTACTCCTAAAGAACGTCCAATACGTGCTGTAGAAACTAAATCATCCATGAAGTCTGGTTGTTGATCTTTTAATTCTGCGAACTCATCACTTACGATTATTAAGTGTGGCATTGGTTCATCAACAACACCTTCTCTATATAGTTTTTGATATTTATAAATATCTAATGTACTTTCACCAGTTTGTTCTTTAACTTCATTAAATCTTTCTTGTCTTCTTCTTAATTCACTTTGTATTGAAGATAAAGCTCTATTAATTTCTGATTTATCTAAGTTTGTTATTGTTCCTACAACATGTGGAAGTTTTTTACCAAGCTCACTGTTTTCAAATGCACCAGCTAAGCCACCACCTTTGTAGTCAATAAGTACAAATGCTACTTCTTCTGGACTATAGTTAACTGCCATTGAAAGTACAAATGTAATGATAAATTCAGATTTACCTGAACCAGTCATACCTGCAACTAAACCATGAGGTCCATGTTGTTTTTCATGTAAATCTAACATAAATACATCATTATTTTCATTAGCACCAATTTCAGTTTTTAATGATTTAGTTGGATCATTACTAGCCCATCTATTAAGTACATTTAATTGTTCTATTTGACCAACACCAAACATTTCTAAGAATGTTATAGTATTTGGTAATTCTTTAGCATTTTCTGTTAAATATAATGGTAAGTTTGAAATAACTGATGTACATAAATTCATATCAAATTCAGTAATCTCATCATTAAATTTAATTTGTTCATTTCCAATAGTACTAATAATAGCTGAAATATTATCTCCAATTGATATGAAGTTTGTTACTTCACTAGGTATTTTTGATAACTTTTCTTCTATTGTTATTATACTAAATCCTAAATTTGATTTAGCTTTTAATGTTTTATCAACAATATTTATTTTTCTTGATGCATCTATATCATCTGTAACTAATAAATAATATGTTTTAAACTTAGAATAATCTCCAGATCCTTCTCCACCACCTGATTTATTTAATGCATCTCTTCCATCAAATACTTTTTCTAAATAATTTGATACTTCTTGCATTTCTTCAACTGTTGTTGCGAAGAATCTTATACCTTTATCATCTGAGAAACAATATGGTGTTTCTTTAATATATGACCATCTTTCTGCATTATCTTTATTAGTTAATATTACAAATTTTAAATTATCATAGCTATGATATGCCATTAATTGTAGGAATATATTATCCATAAATTTAATATATTTTGGATACATTCCACATAGTGCTGTTAATCTATTTTGTGCAAGTGAGAATCCTAGTGGAACTTTTTCTATATCTTTGTAACCTTTAACTAATCCTTCTACTAAGTTCTTAAGTTCATCTTCATCCATTCTGAAGTCTTCACTATGATAACCTATCTTAGCATCAAATGGTACAGTTCCTATACCAAGTCTAACTGTTAAAAAGTCTCCTTGATCTATTTTTCTTTCCCATAATGTTCTTCTTTTATTTGTAATAATGTCATAACAAGCAGGTAATGTTAATAAGTTTTCTTCATATATTTTTCTTTGAGCATCATATTCTTTAACAATCTCTGCTCTTTTCTTATCAATATATGCTCTATATTTTTGAATTCTTTCTGCTTCTTTTTCTTGTTTTTTCTTCTTTTCCATTTTTCTAGTTAAGTTTGGCCATAAAACCATACTAGCTAGCATACAAACTGAAACAAATAAAGTTAAACCAATTTGTAATTTAGATTTACCACCTGTATTTGCCATCATTATGGTATTAATAACTGAAACAAAACTACTTGCTCCCATTGTAATCATAGGTCCAATAGTCATTAATAAACTTTGTTCTGGCATTTCTTCTTTTCCAGGAGGACTATCAATACTCATTTCAAAAGTTTGAATAGTCTTTTTCATACGAGGACTTCTTAAAAAGTAATCTGTATCCTCATACATATTAATATCTTCTATTTCTTCATCTACTACTGTTTCTTTTTCACTAAAATCACATTTAGTTAATTTAGAGTTTAATGTTAAATCATGATTTGGATTATTAATAAATATTTTTCCATATATTAATACAATTTTAATACCATATAAATCAATAATAGTTCCATTTCCTAATGTTCTTGATTCTTCTTTCATCATATGGTTGTCTATATAAACAACTGAATTATTTAGTCTTTTTAATGTCCATTTATTATTTTCAAATAATAGTTCCATATGTTCATCTTGTAAATATGGGTTTTTAGCAATAATATCGCATGTTGCTCCTTTTCCTAATTTGAATGGAACACCTTCTGTTACAACATATCCATCATATGTAGAATCATTTGAACTATTAACATACATTAATCTTTTATCATTTTCTTTTGATACTACAAAGTATGAATTTTCTTTAAATACTACTTTTCCATTTTCAACATTTCCTAGAATATTTATATCTTTATTTCCAGATAATGCCCATTTACCTTCTTCACCATTGATATTAACTATATTTTTACCATTTTCATCAGCAAGCCAAAAATTACCTATTTTTTTATTAGGTAATGAAAAATTAATTACTTTGTTTTTGTCGTAAAAATATATGTTCACAATACCAACCCTTTATTGACTATACTAATAATAATTTTGTTCCATTTTTTATATTTGTATCTCTAATTAATGTATTTGCTTTATAGCATGTACCATCTTCTACATTTAAAATAGAATGATTTCTACTAAAATCAATTGAATCAAACATATTACCATTAATAAGTTTTGTGATGTTTCCTACTTTTTCATTAACAGGGATATATAATTCAAAATCTTTGCCTAATGATAATATATACAAATTAACAAGTACTTTATTTTCGAACATGCTAAATCACCTAACTACCCTACTATAAAAAGTATACTATGAATAAGCAAAAAAGTAAATTAGAAAATAAAGAAAAATTAATAATATTTTATTGTAAAAATCATTAAAAAATGTTATAGTTTATGTACATGGCCCATTGGTGAAATGGTTAACACATCGCCCTCTCAAGGCGACATTCAAGGGTTCAAATCCCTTATGGGTCACCATTTTAAAAAATAACGACTTAATTTTTATTAAGTCGTTTTTTATTTTATAAATTATTTTGGTTATTTATATCATCTTGTGTTACTGGATCAAAATCTAATGTTTCAACTTGTTCAGGAATATTTTGAACTTCAGGTTTTGGTGGAATTTCACTAGCTCTTTCAGTCATACTATTTGATCTTTCTACTTGAGATATCATAGATCCACTTACTTGACTACTTTTAACTCCTTCAATTAATGTTTTACTTGTATAAAACTTTTGATTATCATCTTGAAAATATTTTTGTTTTACTACTTGCTCTGGAGTTGGTTTTTCTTTTGTAAATGCAGATAATACTATTCCAATAACTACTAGTGCAAGTAAACCAATTGCTACATAAAGAATAATATCATTAGAACTAGTCTCTTCTTCTTCAGTTCCACTAACAATTTTAATATTGAAATTATATTCTATTCTAAGCCCATTATCATCTATTATTAATTTAACAATAGAACCATCTTTTAGATTATCATTTCCTTCAAGAGTTGAAGTATAGCCGTCTTCTATTTGATATAAAATATCTAATTTTGTTTCACCTTGTTTTAATTTAACAGTATATTCATGAACATCAGGATCAAAAACTATATTAGCATTTTTTATATCTAAAGATTTAACATAAACAACATTTTCTATAGTTTCATTTGTTTCATTAGTATCTGCTGTTTCATTTGTTTCAACTGTTGCTTTTCCCCTATTAACAATAACAGTATATTTTCTTTCTGTTTCATTTTCTGCTTTTACTGTAATAGTAAATTTATTTGTACCTTCTTTTAATTCTTTAGTACCAGTACCAGATACTTTTGCTTTTTGACTTTCAGCTTCTGCAGAAATAGTTATATCTTTTACATTGCCATCTACATTTACTGTATAAGTCATTGTTGTTTTACTAAATGTAATATTACCTTTACTTAATGATATTGTACTTAAATAATTATTATCGTCTCTATTATCTTTTCTAGTAATATTAATTGTATATGTATTTTCAGAACCATTTTCAGCTTTAACTTTAATTTTTACATCATTTTTTCCATAATTTAATGTTACTGTTCTTGGTCCATAATTTTTAACAAATGATGATTTTGAACTTTCTACTGCTGCTTCAATAGTTACTTTAGATACATTGTTTTCAACATTTAAACTATATGTTTTAGTAGTTGACACAAATGCTGGAGTAATTGTATATCCTTTAACACTTAAAGACTTTAATATATTTATGCTTTCTCTCATATCTGTTCTTGTAACTTTGATAGTGTATTTTGTTTGAGTTCCAGCAGCGCTTGTTACTGTTACTACTTTAGTATTACTTCCATATTCTAGTGGTACAGTTCCAGTACCAGTTACTTTTGATGTTGAATCATTTGCTTCAGCTTTTATTGTAATTGATTCTTCATCTGTTTCAGGAAGTGAATAACTTGTTATATTAGGTGCAAATTTAGGCCCTAAAATCATTCCTTCAACTGATAAACTTTTTAATGTTGAATCCTGAGAGTTTTGATTAATAGTAGCAGTTTGTGTTTGTTTACCAACTGTACCAAATGTTTCAGCATCTGTTCCTCTAAATTCAATAGATAAATAATATGGTCCAGCTATATTAGGTAACTTAACTTTTAAAGTTCCTATTGTTATATTTTTTGTTCCAAGGACAGTTGAAATGCTTCCAGCATTTTCATTTTCTTGAATAGTAAATGCTGTTGATGAAGCACTAGTTTGTAATGATGAGTTTTTAATTTTACTATCAAAAGTAAAACTATCATATGTAGTTTGTCCTAAACTATATGTTCCTTGAATAGCAGTAATATTATCAATAGTTGCTGATAATGTACATGTTATTGTTTCTCCAGGAACTGCTCCTTTTGGACATTCTAATTTAGGGTTAAATGATGATGCATTTAATACTAATGGAAACATCATTACTAATAATAAAAATAATACTTTTTTCATTTTTCCAACTCCTTATTATAAGCAAAAAAGCATCAATCAAGATGCTAATTAATAATCATTTCTTCAAATAATAGATTACTCATTTACCTCACCTACTATCATATATATAATAGCATATAAGGTATTATTTTTCTACACTTTTTTTAATTTCCAATTACTTTATTAATAATTCTTGTTAAGAATCTACTCTTACCAATTCTTTCACCATATTTAACAATAGTTTCTATTCCTTCTTTAGAATTGTTATATATATCATCATCTAATTTAACAACATTTTTCTTAAACAATAATACTATTGTAGATCCACCAAATTCAAAATAACCTTTTTCTTCTCCTCTTTTAAACATATATGATTCATGATTATTATGAATTCTTCCTATACATAAAGCTCCTACTTCAACTTGAATAACTTTTCCAAAATTATTTGTATTTAAAATAGTCCATTCTCTATTATTAGTTTTATAAAAATTATAATGTTTTAAACTAATTGGTTGAACTGTATGATATACTCCTTTTATATGAAAATTCTTTCCTTTGCTCCCACTATCAATATAACAATATCTATGATAATTATCAGTAGATAATCTAAACACTAGTGCAGTGCCACCTTTATAATCATCCATAACATTTTTTTCTACTAAAGTATCTATACTATAATATGAATTTTTAATATTTAAAGTTAAATCTTCTTCAATTTTATACGCTGTTACTTTTGAGTCACATGGGCTTATTAAAACATCTTTTGTTGTATTAATAGGTCTTTTTTCACTTAATACTTTTCTTATAAAGAAATCGTTATATGATTTATATTTTTTGTCATCATACTCAAATACATTAATATCATTTTTATTAACAAATTTTTTTATTTTATGTTTAGATAAACTACTATTCATATAAAGTGCTAATAAATTAGCCATTCCTTTTGTTATGAATAATCTAAGTATTATTCTTCCAATAAAAGTCCCATAAAAAAAATCAAGAGCCTTTGGTGACTCTAGAATTATATTTTCTTTACTATTTCTTTCTCTAACTATATATTTCATAGCATTCTTTTCACCGTAATAATAAGTAATATTTCAATAACACCAACGATAATAAATAAAATCATTGTTCTAGTATTTGGTTTTTTAATTTTAATTTTACTAATAAATAGTACTCCTACTATGAACATACAAATACCATATACTAATGGGAAATAACAACCTATTAATTTTTTAAATATATATATAAATGGAAAAATTAGTGCTGCTGATGTTACTGGTAATCCAGTATATTCTTTTACTGGAGAAGAACTATTTCTAGTTATCTCAAGTACATTAAACCATGCTAATCTAATTAATGCTGCTATTGGGAAAAATATTATTAATGGAAGTAATATTGTTTTATTAATTCCTATATTATATCCTATCATAGCAGGTAAAACACCAAAACAAACTAAATCTGATAGACTATCTAATTGAATACCGAAATGTCTTTCTTCTATTGTTCTTCTTTTTTTAGTTCTTGCAACTTTACCATCAAACATATCGCAAAGACCTGCAAACATTAAACAAATAACTGCAGGGAAAATCTTTCCGTTGCATGCATTTATTATTCCATAAACTCCGGATGCAAAACCTAAATATGTAAGAATAACTGTATAATCATATACGCCTATCATAAATTCCACCTCTAAAAAACATTATACCTATATTTGATTAAAAATGCAAATTAAATACTATAAGTATCAGCATGAGTTATATTACCGTGTTCATCAATTGTAGTACCTTCTGGTGAGAAAAAATATACCATTGTTGGATTGCCTGAATGTCCTGTTTCTCTTTCTCCAAAATTATATCCTGAAAAATCTGAGCGTGTCCATAAACAATCTTGACTAGGATTGTTAGAGTATGGATCATTTACTATGTAATATGATGTTCCATCTATTTCAACTTTTCCAAGGACTGCAATCCAATGATCTCCACCACCAACAGCAACTTCTGCAGCTCCACCATTTTCTAAACAATTATCCAAATCTCCATAACTTCCTAAAGTATATCCAAAATTAAATCCTTGTTCACTTTTACTAATAGCATTTGCAACTTTTCCACCTTTATCACTACCATAAGACCTTTGTTCAAATTGTAAAACAATATCAGCCATTTCACTTGGAGTAACTTCTCTACCTAAAAAGCTTGAAATAATAGATGCTACACTTGCTATTGAGCAACCATCTTCACTAATATCAACATTAATTAAATTACCCTTACTATCTGAATATGTAGTTGTTGGCCATGGTATTAATTTTCCATTTTCATCATAATAACCATGTTGACTATAAAAGAACACTTGGTCTCCACAAGTAACATAACTTGGTGAACCACTCATAAATACAAAATCACTTATTAATTTTTTTACATCATCATAACTAATATCATGTAAATATTTTATTTCTCCAAGTTGATAATAAATATTATTTATTAACTCAGTTAATCCTCCGACACTTTGTCTATATTTTAAAGATAATAATTTTATCTTATCTTCTACATCAAATAACAAATTCATTTGTGACAACAATAATATAAAAGAATCTACTTTACTATCAAGATATTCTACATTACTAAAAGCATTATTATCAGCAGGAACAAGTCCTTCTAATTTAGCTAATTTCTTTTCTAGTTCTAATATTATTTCTTGATATGAAGCTATTTCTGCATCAGTACCATTTCTTTTTCTATACTCTTCCATTAAACCAGTATTCTCATTAAATTTTTCATAAGTTGTGTATGATTCTAACCAATCTAAATGAGATTTAGCTTCTGCAATACTACTTCTAACTTCAGGAATTAGAGAATCATCCAAATATGAATAATCTTCCATATAAGCTTCCATCATACCATTAGTAGTTAATATACCCTTAGATAGTTCTTCACATAAATTAGCTTGCATTTTTAAAGCACTGCAAAACTTTAAGAGTCTTCCTCTTATATTATTATATCCTTGTCCCACTAACACATCTTTAGATGATTGAATGAATTCTTCTATTTTAGATTCTAATTTTTTAGAGTTTTCATAAACATCTATTAATTTATTAGGCATATCACTAGTTGTAACATCACTACTATAAATACATGTCATCTTAGATCACCTTCAGCTGTATCACTAAGATATTTATCTAATTCTTTATATCTTTCTCCAACTTCCATGATACGTCTCATTTCAAAATTTATCATTTTATTTAATTCATCAATTGTATTTAATAAATTATTAACCATAGCAGCTTCAGTACTAGGACATTTTGTTGTGCTTGAGAAAGAAAATGATGAGCTAACATCACGTAAACCACTTGATATATTATTTATTCCATTATCTAAAAAATTTTTATCACTTCTAATATTTTCATCCATAATATAATTTTATAATAATTTATTTATTAATTCAAATAATTATACTATATTTATAGTTTTAATGATAAAATATATATAAGGAAGTGACTTTAATGAATAAAATACGATTTTTTATAGCTTTATGGATATCAAAATTATCTATTATAGCACTTAAAATAACTAGACATAATGGTACTAATTTTCCTGGAAGATTAGCATTAAAAATATGTCCTAATTTTTTAAAATATATTAATAAACCAAAAACAATAATTGGTGTTACTGGTACTAATGGAAAGACTACTGTTAATAATTTAATAGCAGACACTCTTAATGCAGATGGTAGAAATGTTTTAGATAATAGACTTGGTTCTAATACTGATACAGGAATATCTACAGCACTTATAAATGGAGTTAATATTTTTAATAAAGAAAAATATTCAATCGCAACATTTGAAATAGATGAAAGAAGTGCTGTTAGAATATATCCACATGTTACTCCAAATTATTTATTAATAACTAATTTAACTAGAGATTCTATTATGAGAAATGGACATCCTGAATTTATTAGTAATGTTCTTTCTAAAAATATTCCTAAAGAAACTACTCTTATATTAAATGCAGAAGATTTAATAAGTGATATGGTATCACCAAATAATAAAAGAATTTATTATGGAATAGATAAAATGGACAGTGATGTTACTGAGTGTATCAATTTAATTAATGATATGCAAATATGTCCTAAGTGTTCATATAAATTAAAATATAATTATTTAAGATATCATCATATAGGAAATGCTTATTGTCCTAATTGTGGTTTTAAATCACCTAAAGCTGATTATCAAGGAAGAAATGTTGATTTAAAGAAAATGACAATTGATATTAAAGATGATGGTGGTACATATAATTATAGATTATTAAATGATAGTGTATTTAATATTTATAATGTTGTTTGTACAGTAGCCCTACTTCGTGATATGGGATATACTCCTAAAAGAGTTAATGAATTATTAAATCAAATTGAAATTGTTAAAAGTAGATATAATGTTACAGAAGTAAATGGTGTTAAAGTTATAATGTTACTTTCTAAAGATAGAAATGCACTTGGTAGTTCTAGAGCATTTGATTATGCAGTACATACTAAAGGTAATAAAAAATTCATTCTTATGATGAATAATATGAGTGATGAAAAAGTATGGTCTGAAAATGTATGTTGGTTATATGATTGTGATTTTGAATTTTTAAATAGACCTGATATAGAAAAAATAGTTGTTACAGGACCTAGATTTAAAGATTATAAACTTAGATTATTACTAGCAGGTGTATCAGAAGATAAAGTACTTGATACACATTTAGAATTAGATTCACCTGAATTACTTGAATATAATAAAGGTGATGTAATTTATTTATTATATGGAACAGATAACATAGATTTAGCAACTAGTGTTAGAGATAAAATTGTTAGAATCATAAAGGAGGGAAAATAATGAAAATAGAAGTTTTATTTCCAGAAGTTTGTAACCTTTATGGTGATTTAGCTAATATAAGATATTTAAAAAAATCTTTTAAAGATTTAGAAATAATAGAAACAAAATTAACAGATGAACCATATTTTTTAAAACATAAACCTGCTTTAATATATATGGGTACTATGACTGAACATAATCAAGAATTAGTTATAGAAAAATTATCTAAATATAAAAAAAGAATTAAAGAATTAATAGATCAAAATGTACATTTTTTAATAACAGGTAATGCTTTTGAAATATTTGGAAAAGAAATTATTTGTGAAGATAAAAGAGTTATTAAATGTTTGGATTTTTATGATACTACTGCTAAAAGAGATATGATGCATAGATTTAATTCTTTATATGTTGGTAAATTTGAAGATATAAATATTGTAGGATTTAAAAGTCAATTTACTCATTCATATACTAAAAAGAAATTAAATCCATTATTTAAAACAGTTAGATCTTGTGGATTAAATCCAGATACTATGGATGAAGGAATTAGAATTAATAATTTTATGGCAACTTATGTTATTGGACCTCTTTTAATTCTTAATCCTCCATTTACTAAATGGTTAGCAAAAGAGATTGGTATTAAAGATACTACACTTGCTTTTGAAGAAGCTGCATTAGATTCATATAATTATAGATATAATGAATATATGCAAAAGAAAAACATTTATTACTAAATGTTTATCTATTTTGATTTAATAATCTTTCATTAGCACTTATGTCTCTTTTTAGATTAATAATATCATTTTGCAATTGATTGATTTTATCATCAATTGCTTTTTTATCTGCTTTAAATTTATTTTCTACTTCATCTTTTTCATTTTTAATATTTTGTCCAAGACCTTTAATTATACCTTCGTATTTTTCTTTTTCATCAAGTAATCCTTTTCTCTTTTTAATATCAAAAGCACCTAAGGATAATAATGTATTATTAACATCAGCAAGTTTTCTAATATATTCTTGTTGTTTTAAATAAGAAGGACTTTCACTTAAATCTAAAGTTAATTTCTTTTTACTTTCAGTTAAATTAATTATTTCTTCTTCTTTTAATCTAATATTTTCTTGATCTTGTTTTATTTTATTTTCTAAATTAGTTTTTTCTTCACTATGATTTGACCAATATTCTTCTTTTTTATTATTTTGATAATAATCTACTTTTTTATTACAGAAGTTATATATTGCTGCTGTTTTATCTAAAACTTGTTTTGGTACTTTAATATCTCTAAATCTAGCATAAATACTCTTTGCTATAGATAATAATGTAATATAATTATCAAGTGAGTATACTTCTTCTGTACCATTCATTACATCATATAATATTATTTCCATACTTGTGTTATAAGCTGCTGCTGTTAAACTAATTCCTGTTATATAATCTTTTTGTTCTTTTACATATTTATCTTCTATTTTTTTAAGATTTTCTTCTACGAAACTAGCATTTCCTTGATTACCACTATATTCTTTATATTCATTAGTTTTCTTTTTATTTTTTACATATTCATTATATTCATAATTAAATTTATCTAAAAATAATTTTGCACTAAACATAGTGAATTTATTTAATTCATTTATTACTTCTATACATTCACTTACATAATTATTGGGTCTCTCTGGTAATTTTCTTAATACATCAAAACCATTTTTAATAGCACTTACCATATCAACATGATGTGGCTCAGTTAAAGTTGTTTTCCATACTAAACAAAAACCTTTATAAATTATAGACATATAGTTATTAGGATCTAATAATACTATTTCATTAAATAAACTGTATGCTTCATCATAGTTTTTATTTAAATATACACTTTTGGCATTAATGTATTTTTCATCTACCATGTATCACACCTCTATCTATTTCTTGTTTTTCTTCTCTTTCTATCCTTATTCTTCATTTGTTTTTTAACTACTCTTAAAACCTTTTTAACTTTTTCATAATACTCAGCTGTTGGTGGCGCTATGGAAAAGTTTAATTCTCTAAATAAATCATTTAAAGCACAATAGGCAGCATAATTATTATCTTCTAAGTAATGCAATAAATGATGAGATTTTGGTGTCAATAATGCATAATTATATATTGCATTAGGACCATCTTTTTCTCTTTTAGTTATATGATGTTTAGTTAAATATTTAACATCTTTTATTTCATCACCCATCCAGTCAAGATCATAAGTTTTATATATTCTTAACATAAATTCTATATCAGATTGCATAATAACTCCCTATTCATAATTTTATCATTTCATTGAACATTTTACAATAATACATAAAAATAGTTCTGAAATATCAGAACTATTTTACAACTATATTTACTATTTTATTTGGAACAACTATTTCTTTTACAATTTCATGTCCTTCAATAAATCTTTGAACATTTTCTTGTTCTTTAGCAAGTTTAACTAATTCATCATTAGATGTTCCAGTTGGTACACTAATTGTTGCTCTTAATTTACCATTTACTGAACATGCTACTTGAACAGTTTCATCAATACATTTACTTTCATCATATGTAGGCCATTCAAATGAAGATATTTGTTTATTATGTAATACTACATCATTTATTTCTTCAGTAACATGTGGTGCAATTGGATTTAGTAATGTTAATAATATTTTATAATCATCTTTAGAAATAGATTCTTGTTTATCATATTCATTACACATAATCATTAATGCTGAAATAGCTGTATTAAATTTCATAGCTTCAAAATCATCAGAAACTTTCTTAATAGTTTTATTAATAATATTTTCTAATTCTTTTGTATAACCTTTTTTATCATTTAATTTATTTTGATAATTATATACTTTATCTATAAATCTACTTACACCTTTAATACCATTTTCATTCCATGGACATTCTAATCCATATTCACCCATAAATAAGATATATGCTCTTAAAGTATCAGCACCATATTCATTTACTACATCAAGTGGATCTATTACATTTCCCTTAGACTTGCTCATTTTGTCTCCATCTGGTCCTAAAACAAGTCCTTGAGCAGTTCTTTTAGCATATGGTTCTTTAGTTGGAACTACACCAATATCATATAAGAATCTATGCCAGAATCTTGAATAGATAACATGTCTTGTAACATGTTCCATTCCACCATTATACCAATCAACTGGTAACCAATATTTTAATTCTTCCATATTTGCAAGTTCATTATCATTATGTGGATCAATATATCTTAAGAAATACCAAGATGATCCTGCCCATTGAGGCATTGTATCTGTTTCTCTTTTAGCATCTCTTCCACATTTTGGACATTTACAATTTACAAATTCAGGCATTTTAGCAAGTGGACTTTCTCCATCAGTACCAACTTCAAAGTTTTCAACTGGTGGTAAACGAAGTGGTAATTCTTCATAAGGAACACCAACATCTCCACAATGAGGACAATGTACAATTGGAATTGGTTCACCCCAATATCTTTGTCTATTAAATGCCCAATCTTTCATCTTAAATTGAACAGCTTTTTCACCTATTTTATTTTTTTCTAAGAATGCAACCATTTTTTCAATTGCTTCTTTTTTATTAGTTATTCCATTTAATTCTCCAGAGTTAATCATTTCTCCATCGCCAGTATAAGCTTCTTTAGAAATATCTCCTCCTTTAATAACTTCAATAATATCAATATTAAACTTCTTAGCAAAATCATAGTCTCTTTGATCATGAGCAGGTACTGCCATAATAGCACCAGTTCCATAACCCATCATTACATAATCTGCTACAAAAATTGGAATTTCTGCATCATTAACTGGATCAATTGCTTTAATACCTTTAATTTCAACACCAGTTTTATCTTTTTGAAGTTCAACTCTTTCAAATTCAGTTTTCTTTTTAGCTTCTTCTCTATAAGCTATTATTTCATCATAATTTTCAATTTTTTTCTTTAATGTTTCAACAAGTGGATGTTCTGGTGCTATAACCATAAATGTAGCACCATATAAAGTATCAGGTCTTGTAGTATAAACTTTTAATACTTCTTTAGTACCTTTAATTTTAAAATTAACAAAAGCTCCTGTTGATTTACCTATCCAATTTTCTTGTTGTGTTTTAATATTTGGTAAATAATCTACTTCTTTTAATCCTTCTAATAATTTATCTGCATATTCAGTTATTCTTAAATACCAAACATCTTTTTCTTTTTGAACAACTTGACTATGACAAATATCACATTTACCACCTTGAGAATCTTCATTTGAAAGAACTACTCTACATGATGGACAATAATTAACTAATGTTTTATCTCTAAAAACAAGTCCATTGTCAAACATCTTTAAGAAAATCCATTGTGTCCATTTATAATATTTTTCATCTGTTGTATCTACACATCTATCATAATCAAATGAAAAACCTATTTGTTTTAATTGATTAGTAAATACTTCTATATTTCTATCAGTAACTTTTCTTGGATGTGTATTTGTTTTAATAGCATAGTTTTCTGTTGGTAAACCAAATGCATCAAAACCTATTGGGAATAATACATTATATCCTTCCATTCTTCTTTTTCTAGAAATTACTTCTAATCCTGAATAAGCTTTAACATGTCCAATATGCATACCAGCACCACTTGGATATGGGAATTCTACAAGTCCATAGAATTTCTTTTTAGACTTATCTGTTCCAGTTTTAAAAGTCTTTTCTTTTTCCCAAATACCCTGCCATTTCTTTTCTATCTTTTTAAAATCATACATTATTTTTTGCCTTCTTTCTTCTTTGAACTTTTCTTCTTTTTATTTGTTTTTACATATGTATCTATTTCTTTTTCAACAACAATCTCTTTTTCATGAGATTTAAAATAATTACCTGCGATTGGAAATAATGATAAAATCAGCGCAGCCACTATTAAAACACATACAGCTATTGACCAACCAATACTTTCTATTCTAACTATAATAGTTGCTGTAAATGAAATTATAAATGTGTTTATTAATATTAATACGTTTAATAATTTTTTATAATTTATTTGTCTAACATCTAAATCATATTTAATAATAAATGCTCTTAC
This sequence comes from uncultured Mycoplasmatota bacterium, assembly GCA_946528555.1. The sequence goes on along the minus strand of CAMMYS010000015.1, from coordinate 63,663 downwards.
TTCATCAGTATTTTTTAATTTATTAAAATCTTTCTTTTTTCTATAGAGCAGTTTATATATTAAAAATACTATTATAAATAAACCTACAAATTCAATTAATGACTTTAATACTTCATTCATATAATTATCTCCTTTCAAAATAAAAACTTTATAACTTAAGGACGGCTATTAGTCGCGGTACCACCTTAATTCATAAAGTTTGTTATGCTCTCTTATCTTTAACGCAGAAATACGATACTTCTAGAAAAACAAGTTCAACATAATTGTATATTAGTTTTCACCAACCACTAATTCTCTATAAATACTCTTATATTTACTACTTTCTTCATCACCGAAACATGAGTAAATTATATAATAAAATTCCCTTATTTACAAGCATAAATTTAATTATGGTCTTGGATTTGATGCTGATACATATTTTAATGGATCTACTCTTGAACCATTTAATTCAAGTTGGAAATGTAAATGTGGGCCTGATGAACAACCAGAACTACCTGATTTTCCAATAACTTGACCTTGTTCTACATGATCTCCTGCTCTTACTGTAATTGTATTTTTGTATAAATGTGCATATCTTGCTCTTATACCATTTCCATGATCAATAATAACTTCATTACCTATTAATCCCTTACAATTATATTTTCCATTTGCATCTGGTTTTATTGCTTGATCAGGATAATCTATTCTTGCTCCTCTTGCTGGCGAAATAACTGTTCCTGATTTAGTTGCTATTACATTACTTCCTCTTTCAGCACCTATATCAATAGCGCCATGTCCTCCACCTAATCCCTTATGAACTGGATCATTTCCACCAAAAGTAGCTGTTAATCTTGTTGCTGAAGGAGCACCAGTTGCAAATAACTTACCATTTATTTCTGTTGTTTCTCTACTACCAACAGGCCACCACCATCCAGCGTTAGTTCCAGCAATTCCACTTCCACCAGAGCCTTCTTTTTTCTTTCTTTCCTCTTCTTCTTTAGCAAGTATTTTCTTTTCAATTGCTTTTGCTTTTGTATCTAATGCTTTTTGTTTATCAGTATCTTCTACTTTATTAATAGATATATATGCAGCATATAAATCATTTCTATTTAATGTTTTTTCAGCAACTGCAAGATATTCCATAGATTGTTCTAATGCAATTTTATTTATATTTTCAGTAGTTGAGTTTTTAATACAACTAAGAGCACTTAAATATTCACCATTACTTATGTTAGATACAAGTCCAATAAAAGTTGGTACTAAGAATATAATAATAGCTGCTATAGCTTTTCTTTTAAATGCATTTATTGCTTCATTAGTTTTACCACTAGATACTGCTTTAGTAAAAGTTAAAGCTCCACTTACAAGCAACACTAAAGGAACTATTATTTTAATAGCTACTATTATAATACGAATAATTCTAAATGTTTTTAATATATCTACATCATTACAGATACTAAGTATATTCATAATAATCCCCTCACAATATTTATTATACTAAAAATAGGACAAAATGTCCTATTATAATTCAGCCATATATTCAAATAATTGCATAAACATATTAATAAATATCTTAGGTAATCCATCTCTTCTAAGATGTCTTATTAAAATTCTCTTTTCTTTAATAGTTGTTTCTTTATCAAATATTATCTTATCTATATCTTCTTTTAATTCAGTTGGTATAGCTAAATCATTAATAATACTTTCTAAATCATCATTAACAACACGAGAAGCATCTATTTCAATATCTTGTCCTTTACAATATACTAATATTTTTGATTCAACAGGTATTTCATTAAATTCAATTACAAAATCTGTTTCATCAGTATATCTCTTAAATGGAACATTTACTTCATTAGCAAATACTTGAACATCTTCAGTGAATTTAGTATTTCTAAATCTAATTATATAATTTCTCTTTTCTGGAACTACACTAGTTATACCAGAAATAGGTTCTATAGAAACTGAGAAATCATTAGTTTTATAATAATAATTTATTTCAGTTGTTAAGCTTTCACCAGCTTTATATTTAGATGAGAAACCATCATCTTCATATAATTTATATGTATTACTTCTACCAGGGAAAACATGTATTTCTAAAGTCTTTGGAGAAGAAACATCATTTAGATTATCAGGATTTAGTTTTGCCATAGGAATAATAGCTCCTGTTTTAGCGAATACTGGATAATCTTCATCTTTATAGAATGTAACGTATCTTCTACCACCTATAAACTTCTTACCAGTTTTAAACTCATACCAAGTACCATTTGGTAAGAATAATCTATGAACAACTCTATTCATAATAGCATCTTTTGGATTAACAATTGGTGAAATAAATAATTCACTACCAAAATAATATTCTGTTTTATATAATGGTTCATCATAAGTTTCAGGATATTTATAATATAGTGGTTGTAAAAGTGGTACTCCACTTGCTGAATACTTTTTGGCTTCACTATATAAATATGGTATTAATCTATGTCTTAAATTTAAATATTCTCTTACTATATTAAATGTTTCTGCATTCCATTTCCATGGTTCACGTTTATAGTATTTACCACCTTCACTAGAAAGTCTTAGTATTGGACTATAAACTCCTAATTGAACATATCTCATGTATAATTCTGCATCTTCAGTTCCACTATCAAAACCTCCAATATCATGACTCCACCAAGATACTCCAATATTAGCAGCTGTTGCATTAAAGAATGGTAATAGTTTTAATATCTTCCAACTAATTAATGTTCTACCTGAATAAAGTATTGCATATTTATGAGGAGCGATACCAAAGTTTCTACTGAAAACTAAATTTCTTTTAGCATCATTACCATTCATATTGTTAAATAGATAATAATCCATAGCAAAATTTCTTAATCTATTTTCTATATTATTATCATCTACCCATAAGAAATCTACTCCACTATTTAAATATGGTGTAATAATTCCTTTTAAGAAACCATCCATTAATTTTGAATTATAAACATTTAATGGAATATTTTTATCTGTATCTACATCATATATTTTAATAAAATCACTATGATGTTCTTCTTCTATACTTAATACTCCATCAGTCTTAATATTTGTTCCTAGGAATATATTACTTGCATGTAAGTAATTAGCAAGTGCTGATGGATTTGGAAATAATGTCTTATCAAATGAGAAACTCAAATTAGAATATTTATTCTTAGTTCTAGCACTTTCTCCAAGTAATAATATACTTAGAGGTATTTGATTCTTTTTAAATTTATTAACTAATACTTGAATATCGCTTTCATTATATGGTTCATTTTTATTCCACCATACACCCAAAGCATATCTAGGAATTAGTGGTGGTAAACCAGTTAAGTTAAAGTAATCTCTAAGACCATATCCAAAATCATTATTATATATAAATAAATATGTATCAACATTCTTATAATTTGGTGTTATTATGTTACCATTTTGATCAATAATTGGTGTTCTTGAATCATCAAAAGATGCAAAACCATCTAAAGAGAATAAACCTTTTTCTAATTCTGCTTTTCCAGTTGACTCATCTAAACTATAGCTAGTTCCTTTAAAGTTTCTTGCTTCAACATGATTAAAATACCATGTTTTATCAGTATCTTTAATAGTAACTTTTAAATATTGATCTGGTGCATATTTATTACCAGCAAAATGTCTTTCTTTTTGATATTCAATAATAAACTTTTCACCTTTTATTATTAATATATTACTATCCTCTTCAACAGTTGTTTTAGGATTAGCAAAGTTTCTATTGCTAGCAAAAAAAGTAGGATAATCATTAAATGATCCTGTTTCACTATATTCTAATCTTATTAATGAATCAGATAATATACTTATTCTATATTTGCTTCCTCTATAAACATGTGCACTAGGTGTTTTGCTTTTCTTAATATCAACTTTAAAGCTAATACCTAAATCATACATAATTATCCTTCCTTTCTATTCTTTTTTATGCTTGTGGAGTCCCTTCAAATGCAGGCGTTGCTGTTTGAGATTGTTCCACAACTGGTGCTGGTTGTACAGCAGGTGATGGTTCTTGTTTTAATTTAACCATCCAATTACCAAATATATCGCAGTTTGAACTTGTTGGTGGTGGATCAGCTTTCTCCATCTTAACAATCATTGGTATTTTAAATATTCTACCAAATGCTACACAAGTACCAGATTGTAATGTCTTTTGTTTTTCAACAATATCTTCACTCATATTTGGTACACTCTTAGCAATATATTCTAAATCAGCTGGGTGATTTATTTTAAATATTAAGAAGTTAGCACATTGTGATATAACATTTTCATTTATATCAGTAGGTCTTTGTGTAATTAATGTTAACAATAGACCATATTTTCTACCTTCTTTAGCAATTCTTTCAAATATATTATATCCAAATAATTTTTTATCATCACCATCTATAACATATCTGTGTGCTTCTTCAAGTATCATATGTATTGGGAATGATGCTCTATCATCTAAAGCACGTGTAAATTTCATAAACATACGTCCAAAGATTTTAACTATTGTACGAGCAAATCTATCATCTACATCTTCTAAATTGAAGTTAACAATTTGACACTTTTTATTATCTTTAATTTGAATCTTTCTTATATATTCATCTAATGTAATATAACTATCTGATGAGAAGAATTCTCTATATTGTCTAGTAGCTAAATCATGTAATTTAACTTTTAAACTCATTGCTGAGTCATACATTGCTTCATTTAATAAATATCTTTCACTATATAAAGTAAAGTTTAAAGCCACTTCTAAATCATGTAATGAATATGTTACTCCAGCAGCTTCAAAATTCCATTTTCTATCTTCATCAATAAATTGTTTAATATAATCTGAAATAATTTTATGTTCTGCAAATCTTCCTTCACTATCTATATCAAAACAATTTCTAAAACTTCTTGTAAATCCAATACCAGGAACTTCTGCTGATAAACTCATTTCTGGAGTAGAAGTTTCATTTAATATTTCAAATATTTGATCTCTAATTCTTGTAGAAGTTTGATTAGTATACATTATATTAATAACTGCTTTAGCAAGAATATGATTTTTAAAATCTATTGCTTCTTGATCTTCTCTAGCAAACATCTTAACATATGTAAGTGCTGTTTCAACCATAGATATTTGTGAGAAAGATGTTGCTTCAAGTAAGTTTAATACATCTTCTAAATCTAATAAACATACAGGAATATTTAATTTTTCATATTCTTTCTTTTCACTAGTTGTTATAACTTTAAAATTATAATATGGAGAGATGTCATTTAATTTAGAAAATGCATTCATATATTCACCATAAGAATCAAATATAAATAAATTTGATTTATATGGAATTATTTGACTATTAGGGAAAATATTTTGAATTATTCTACATATACCATATGTTTTACCACTACCAGTATTACCAAAAATAGCTGTATGGTTTGAAAACATATCATCTAAATCTACTGTTAAAGGTGCGTTATTATATAAGGGGGATACACCTAAAGATAAACATTTAGTTCTAGGCCCTGTAAGAATTTTTAATTCATCATCATTAATAATTCTTATTTTTGCTTCTAGACTTGGTTTTCTTAAAACTCCACCAATAAAATCATTTTCAGTAAGTTCTCCTAAAAATGTAATCTTAATAGTATCTTCTAAAATAGAATCTACTTCACCTAATATTTTTTTATCAGAATCTTCAAAAACAACATGTACATTAATTAAATCACTTGCTTTACTTAATATTTCAGGATTTAATTTAACAATAGTACTGTTTTTATTAATAGTTAATATTTTTCCTAGCATACTAAAACAACACCCTTCTATTATCTATAATCATTCTATCAAAAATATAAAAAAAAATAAAGACTAAAGTTAATTAATCTTTATTTTATTATATTAAAAGTTTAACATTAACCAATCAGGTTTAAATAACATTAATACTCCTATTAAAAGCATTAGTATTCCACCAATTAGATGTGCATATTTACCTACTTTATTTGAAATAGTTTTTATTTCTAATGTCTTCATAGCTATTATAAATATAATAGTATCATCTATTAAGAAAAAGAATACATATACAAATGAATAAATAAATTTCCAGAATGTATTTACTTCATTTAATACTAATAATTGAGTAAATAATACAGGTAATCCAAGTGAACATAGTAATTCAATTATATTAACACTTACTGCTAGTAAAGCTACTCCAAGTATTGCTACAAAAATTGATTTTTCTTTAACTATCTTTTTAATAGCAGCAATAATTCTTCTTCTGTTTTTAGTATTAACTACTTCACATCCATCTTCTTTACCAATATTATTAATAAATCTAATAATTGAATAAGCTCCAAATATAACTGCTATTGCTGCTATACCTAATCTTATATAAGTTATCTTTGTTAAATATACTGATATATCTATCCATGATAGTAAGAATAAGAAATATACAAGTGCTGATGATATTAAGAATGCAGATCCTATTAACCATCTTTTCTTTTTGCTTCTTATACTAAATAACATTGATATTAAGAATAAAAGTATCCACATAGCACATGGATTTAATCCATCAATAAATCCTATTACAATAGCACTAACAAGTAATGATGAGTTTTTAACAATATTTTCTAAATTATCTGGTACTACTAACTCATCTTCATTTTCGATATATTTTATATTTTTATCCCAGTCATCAATATTACCATCTACTACGCCTAAATATATACCTACACCATCAACATAATTATTAGCTGAATAATAATTAATTGTATTAGTAATTACTTCATCAGTATAACCATCTATATATCCAATTACTGAATTATTACCAATTACTAAGAATGGTACACCTGAAGTTTTTTCATCAAGTAATTTTGCTACTTCAGTAAACTTAACCATATTTTCATCATTATGCCATACTTCATAATCTACTAAATGTACATTTTTATGTTTATCTAAATATTTATCTAAGAAAACTTTTTCTTCTTGGCAATGTGGACATTCTTTTCCATGAAACCAATATATATTTATATCTTTTTCACTAGCAAATAATATTGTTGGAATAAATAATAAAGTTATTAAAATCACATAAATTAATTTTTTCATTTATTCTCCTCCAATATCTTTATAAATTCTTCTTTTTTATGCTCACCAACTAATCTTGTTATTTCTTTACCATCTTTAAAAAATATATATACAGGCATAATATTACCTGGTTTATATTCTTCAAAAGAATCTAAATCAAAATCTAGTTCTTCTAATTCAAAATCATATTCATCTTTTATTTGATTGAATATTTTATTCATTATAATACATGATGGGCAACCCAAAGATGAAATCTTAACTATTTTCATAATATCACCTTTTTAATTATACAATATTAGTTTTTAAATTAAAACTATAATTTAGATTTGGTCTTTCTTTCTTGAATATTATATGTCATTTTAAGTAATAATTTTCTTGGCATAAATCTAACACCAAAAACAGTTAATTTCATTCTTAAACTTGGTATTATTAATAACTTATTATGTTTCAATTTCTTTAGTGCATAACTTGTTACATAATCACTAGTTAGAGGTTTAACACTAAAATTAACTTTTGCTCTATCATTAAATCCAGTATCAACTGGTCCTGGACAAAGAACGCTAATTTTAACATTACTTTTATTTCTTCTTAATTCTTCGTAAATAGACATTGTTAAATTATAAACATATGATTTAGTACTATAATATGTTGCCATTAAAGGGCCAGGTTCAAAAGCTGCAAGTGATGCTACATTTAATATTTGACCACTATCTTTAGCAATAAAATCATTTAAGAATAATTTAGTTAATATATGTACAGAAACAATATTTAAATTAATCATATTTAATTCATTATCTAAATCTATTCTACTAAAATCATCGCATAAACCATATCCAGCATTATTAATTAATAGATCTATTTTATTACGATATTTTTCATATAATTTGTATACATTTTCTTTTATACTTAAATCCATAACTTCTGTTTTAACATCTACCATATCTTTTAAATCATTTTGTATATGATCTAATTTATCTTCACTTCTTGCTACTAAAACTAAATCATATCCCATATTAGCTAATTTAATAGCAAAATCTTTTCCTAAGCCATTAGAGGCCCCTGTAATAAGCGCTCTCATAAAAATCACCAGTTTTATTCTAACATAAAAAAAGAAAATACTTAATAGCATTTTCTATTTATTATAACCATAATCCTCTTTTTCATTTTCTTCATCTTTATTTTTAATAATTGAATGTGCACCTAAAGATGCTGCTCCAATTGCCACTCCTAATCCTGAAGCGATACCCATTGTTCTAAGTGATTTGCTTTGCTCTTTTTGAACTGGAGTAACAGATGAAGTACTTGATATATTAACAACTTTTGGCTTTTCATAAACAACTTCAGTATATTCATTACCTAATGTAGGTTCTTCAATAACAGTATTATTACTAGGAACATCATTTCCAAGTTCTGCATCTAAATTTATTATTTGAGGTTTATTATTTTCATCATATATAAATGGTAAATTAACTGCATGATCAGGTTCCTCTGGAATTACAATTATTTCATCATCACCATTCCAAGGATAAGGTTCTTCTTCTGGATCAAATGGCATTGAAGTATTAACCTCAGTTTTCTTTTCAGGTGCTTCAGTTTTAACTTCAGGTGTTGTTTTTGGCTCTGGTTTATTACCCCCACCAGTATTTCCACCACCAGTGTTGTTTCCGCCACCATGTCCTCCCCCTCCAGAACCAGTGCCTGGATTTTTATCAGGATTCCCATCTTCTTGACTTCCAGCATCAGTGTCAGCAGCTGGATTTGATATTGGATCTTCTCCTTCAGGCTGAGTTAATTTATTATAGTAATCGTTTATTAAACCTTTATAATCTTTAGATGTATCTATATATTCTGAATATGGACTTAAATCCAAATTAAAGTCTGCATTAAATGTTAAGTTTCCATCTGTATCTTGTACTGGATTTTCATACATTGCTTTTACTTGTCCAACTGCATCATTAATTAAGTTTTGTGCGGCTTGTACTACAGGTGCAAGTCCTTCTAATACACCTTTATAAGCATCTAATGTTGCTTTAATTTCGGTGTATTCAGTTAACTTATCTCTGAATGCCTGTATTTCAGCTTCTGGTGGTTCTTGATGTTCACCTGTTTTTATAAAGTTGCCAAGTTCATCTGTATACCCATCATCTACCATATGTTTAGAAGCTTCCATTTGATTAATTGTTGCTTCTGTTTCATCTATTTTAGCTTGCATCTCTGTAAGAGCAGCTAGTAACTCAGGTAACTTACTATCATCTAATTCACTTATTGATGTAGCAAGTCCTCCATAATTTGCAAGTGCACCTACAGCAGCTATTTTATCGCTAGCTCCTTGGATATAGTCACTAACCATTCCCATAGCTGTTAAAACTGAATCTTCAATAAATGTTGCAGCTTTAACATTAGCATCTAATAAGTTTTGATAATTAGCCATGTTTGTTTTAACATCTTCCCAAACTTGACCTTGTAGTACATTAGATGCTCCAATTCCAGACATAAAATCTGTTACACTAGAATTTAATGCTTTTGCTCTATCTACTTCACTACCTAATGCTGGTACTATAGACTTAATTGCACTTTCAAGTGAACTAACACTTATTTTTCCTACTCCACCTGATTGTACATTTTTGCCTAATATATTTGATAATTCATCATATCTTCCACCAGCCATTACAGCATTCTTTGCATTATCATATAAACCTGCTGTTGCAGCTTTTAAATTTTCTAATTGTTCAGCAACAGCTGGATTACTACTACTAAATAAAGTACTTACTCCATCTGATAATGTTGATTCTGCCATTACTGATGAGAATCCATCCATTTGATATATTGCATTTGCTATTCCATATACAGCTTCTGCTTCTGCATTTAAGTTACCATATAATAAATTTGTTACTGTTCCATAGTAGTTTGTAACATTATACATTGCTCCTACTATGTTTGCTTCATTATCTGATTCTTTTGTATAATTCAAATCTTGATGTTCACCTATTTGGCTTCTTAGTTCACTCATTGAATTATTAACATAAGATAGATTTGATGCTAGAGTATCTCCAGAACCACTATATACGTTAGCAAAATCACTTAAATTAGTATTTTCTGCATATAATTCTTCTACAGTTTTAGTTATTTTTGTATTTGGTACATTTGAATAATCATTAAAATTAATTTTTTCTGTTATTGCTTTTCCATTTGAATCATAACCAATAACTCTTGTCATTGTTAAATCATTAGGATCATATCCATTTGCTCTACAATTAGAAGCAAACTCATCATATGATATTTCACCTGATAAATAAGCATCTAATCTTGTATCACTAGCAAAATTTTCTAATGCAGTATGATTTTCTATTTTATTATTTTTAACTACTACTACAGGAATACCATTATCAACAGCACCTTTTTCAGTATCAGTTGCATATTCAGATTCTACAGAATATCCTTTTACTGATACAATTACTGTACCATTATTTTTTAATGCTTGGTATAACTCTGATGATGGTCTTTCTAATCCTGTTACATCAAGACCAGATCTATTGGGATCAATCATTACAGCTACACTACTACCATTAGCAGCAGCAAGTTCAACAGCTGGTTGAGTTCCTCCACTCCAACCACGAGAAATAATTGTATAACTTGGTTCACTTGATGAACTAATAGTTGTTGCATTAGTATTAGTATTACCATTAATTTTACCTATTAATCCTGGTAAATCATTCATAAATTGTTTTGTTGAATCAGCAACAGTAGTTCTAAAATTTTCAGTTGTATGTGTTCTTCCACTACTACTATCGCTTTGAATTAATGTTGTTGGAAAAGTAACTCCTATTGAATTACCTTTTGTAATATTTTGGCTATATACATATCCAGCTACAGTCGTATAATCATTTGTAGTTTGTCTAGTGTTTTCATAAATATATGTATGTTCATTAGCATTATAATTATTAATATCAACTCTATATACTATGCCATTACCATCTTGAATTAGTAAAGTGTCATTATCACCTTTAGATATTGTATAGCCATCAATATTCATATCTTTCACCTATCCTAAATATAATTATATCATACTTAAAATAAAAAAGAAGTTACTATTTAGCAACTTCTTCAGCTCTTGTTTCTCTAATTACTACTACTTTAATAGTACCAGGATATTGCATTGTTTCTTCAATTTTATCTTTGATTTCACGTGCAACTTTGTAACTTGTTAAATCATCAATTTGATCTGGTTTAACAACTACTCTTAGTTCTCTACCAGCTTGCATAGCAAATGTTTTATCAACACCTTCTATTTCATTACCAATACTTTCTAATTCTTCAAGTCTCTTAACATAGTTTTCTAAAGAATCATTTCTAGCTCCTGGTCTAGCAGCACTTAATGTATCAGCAATTGATACTAATTCTGAAATAACATATTCACTCTTCTTATCACCATGATGTGATTCGATTGCATTAATAACAACTTTATCTTCACCATGTTTTTTAGCTAAATCAGCACCAATCTCAACATGAGATCCTTCTACTTCAAAATCAAGTGCTTTACCTATATCATGAAGTAAACCTGCTCTTTTAGCAAGAGTAACATTTTCTCCTATTTCTGAAGCCATTATTCCACATAGATGAGCTACTTCTACACTATGTTGTAATACATTTTGACCATAACTTGTTCTAAATGCAAGTCTACCAATAGCTTCAACTATTTCTGGATCTACTTTAGATATACCAAGTTCAAATAAAGCTTCTTCACCTTTTTCACGAATAATTTTCTTATAATCTTCACAAGTCTTATCATAAATTTCTTCAATTCTTGCTGGGTGAATTCTACCATCTTTAATTAAAGTATCTAAAGTAACTTTAGCAATTTCTCTTCTTAATGGATCAAATGAAGATAATACTATTACTTCTGGAGTATCATCAATAATTAAATCTACACCAGTAACAGCTTCGATAGTTCTGATATTTCTACCTTCTCTACCAATTATTCTACCTTTCATTTCATCATTAGGAAGTTCTACAGTACTTACTGTTTGTTCATTAGTAACATCATTTGAATATCTTTGCATACTAGAAACTAAAATATCTTTAGCTTTCTTATCTGCTTCTAATTTAGCTTCATCTTCTCTATCTTTTAGATAAGTAGCTATTTCATTAGACATTTCTTCTTCTACTTTTTTAAGTACTAATTCTCTAGCTTTTTCCTTAGAAAAACCTGAGATTTTTTCTAAAAGAGCTATTTGCTCTTTTATTATGCTCTCCATTTTTGCATCTTTTTCTTGAATTTCTTTTTGTTTTGCTAATAAATCTTTGTCTTTTTTATCTAGATTTCTTTCTCTATCAGTTAATAATTCATCACGTTTGTCTAGACTTTTTTCACGATTATCAATTCTTTGATTAAGATCATTAAGTTCTTTTTTCTTTTCCTTAATTTCTTGGTCAGTTTGATTTTTTAATCTATAACTTTCTTCCTTTAATTCTAAAATGCCATCTCTTTTAGCTTTTTCAGCTTCTTTTTTAGCATTTGCAATTAATTTATCAGCCTCTTTTTGTGCTGCGCTTACTCTAAATTTATTATATATCATTACTATTGAAGCGCCCACAAATAATCCAACGACTACAAGCAAAATGGAGAATACTACATCATTCATATTTTCCTCCATTATCTTTCTGAACCATCTTTGTCGGTCCAATAATATTGTAAGATTTTATAAGGTTAAAGTCAACCTCATTTATATTTTTTTATAAAAAGAAAAAAGCACTATTGTGCTTTAATTCTTATAAATATTATTACTGCTGCTACAAGTGAAATTATTTCTAAAATAAAGTAAGAAATTATATTATCACTAGTTTTTGGACTAGGTACAATATCTTCTGTTTCATTAGTTATTTCTTTTGGTTCTTCTTCATCAGCTACACCATTATTATTTTTATCATTTACTGGTGTATAAGTAACTGTTACTTCAATATTTTGTTTACCCATTGTACCAGTTATTACTGTTTGATCAGCAGTATATCCTGCTTTAGTTGGAGATTCAACATTATATGTTTCATCTTCAGCTATTGATTTATTGTAATCTTCAAATACACTTTCGCTACTTCTATTACCACTATATTTATAATGGATTGTTAGAACATGTTTTCCAACTTCTTCTACTGTTAAGTTAGCAACAGATCCACTAATAGTATCATCAAATTCAGCTATTATTTCATATGTACCTGGTCCTAGACTTTCTAAGTAATTCATACCAGTTTCTGTGAAAGTAATTACTGTACTACCAGAAGTAGCTGTATAATGAGTATCTTTAGTTAATTTATTAGTTCCAACAAATAAATCTTTAAATCTCTCTAATGGAGCATCGATACGTAATACTAAACTCTTAGTTCTACCAATTACTAATTTATTAGTAGCTGTATTATCTAAATAATTATGTTTTATTTCTTCCCAAATAGCATATAATTTAATATTTGCTTCTGGTGTATATGCTCCGATTAATCCTGATGTGGATGTCTTATCAACAGACCATCCTTTAAATGTATAACCAAATCTAGTAGCATCTGGTAAGTCTATACTAGAAGTTGTTTCTTGATCTGGTTCAAAAACTGTATATAAATCTTTATCTGCTGTAACTGTATATTCACCATTATATTCATATGTATTTGTATTATCTGTATAACCAACCAATTTATATGTAGTCGTTTTAGTTGCTGTTGAATCTGGGAATGTAACATTTCCTTCTGATTCATAAGATACTGCTATATTAGATGTACTATTTGCTTTAGAAGCATTAACATTTAATCTAATTTTTGTTCCATATGGTTGAGTATCTGTAAGTATCAATTGATTTGTTTCTGAATTATAAATATTAATTGTTTTAGGACTAGTAGCAAAATATGTAGTAATATTTGTTTCACTTAATTCTGTTACATCGTATGCTGTGAAATTAACATCATACCATTTACCATCAGCACCTTCTATATATTCACTACTTGGATTACCTAGTTGTTCTTTAACAATAGCTGCATTCTTCGGACCAATTGTAATTTTAGAAATCTTATTGCATCCAAAGAATAGATTTTCATAATCTTCAGGGAAATTTGTATCTACACCTGTTAAATCTAAATTTCCTATATTAATTTCTCTTAAGTTTGTACAACCATTAAATAAATCATATACATACACTAAACTATCAGTTGTTAATGAAGATAAATCTACTTTTTCAAGTGAAGTACATCCAATAAACATGCCTGCTATACTATCAATAATTGGTGAATTAAAGTTTTCTAAATTTACAGATGTAAGAGATGTACAACCAGAGAATATATAATCTACTGATCCCAAAGATTCTAAATTTAATACACTTAAATCTATTGATTTTAAACTAGTCATTCCTTCAAATGTAGATACCATTGTTCTTAATGAACTAGCATCTATATATTGTAAATCAATTGTTTCAACTTTAGAAAAATTCAAAAACCAATTATTCATTGATATTGGAGCAACTTTACTATTTTCTGCTCCTATATTAACATGCTTAACTGTGTTTTTATATTCGGCCCAAGGTATATTATCTAAGGCGGCTTCATCCGTATAATCAAATGCTCCAAAATGAGAACCTGATACAAAATTATTTGATATTGTTAATGTATCACCACTAACACTCCAATAAATTGCTTGTCTTGTGTATGTTTCGTTAACATTTGCTTTAATAATACCATTTTTAAATATAGTACCTATTGTATTAGTCCATACGCCTTCACTTAATGAATAACCAAATTTATTATTAATAGTTACTTGTTTTAATGCAGTACAATTTAAGAATAAATCTGAAGCAACATTATCATTTACTTCACCTACTGTAATACCTTCAGTACTAATTTCACTTAAATCCAATGTTGTAATCTTTTTACAATTTGAAAATAATTCAGTCATATCTATAGTATTTGATGTATCAACATTTTCAAATGTAATACTTGTTACATTAGTTAAATCCGCAAATAATCTATACATTATTTTAGGATTAAAGTCTTTTATTTCAACACTTGTAATATTATCTGTTAACTCTTCAGTATACATATCAAACCATTTGTTTTTAGCACCTTCATAGTTCCAATCATATCCAGGTGTTTCAGTACTTGTAATTGTAAGTACACCATTATCAATATTGTAATAGAACTTTGGAGTAACATTTGTATATGTTACAGCTTCACCTGTTGGTGTTTCAGTATAATATGTAACTGCATCAGTATTCTCATTCTTCCATAATCCATATTCAAAGAATAAATAATTATTAGCAGATAATTTAACACTATCTAAATATGTATAACTATATACTTCTTCACTTACACCTGCTACTTTACCAATTATTCTTAATGGGCTTAAATCTAAATTTCTTAAACTTGAACATCCATAGAATAAATAAGAAGCGCTTGTAATTGAAGATGAATCTACATAACTAAAATCTATATTTGTTAATTTATCCATTCCATAGAACCAACCATACATATTTTGAGGTACTATTACATCATCTTCTGCGCCTAGTTCTACGTTTGTTATTTGTTTTCTATAAGGATACCATGGATTATCTGATACATCATCAAATCCATTAGCTTGTGCTGGTGTGAACATTCCATTTGCTATAAATGTATTTTCTTCTTCTAAAATATTTCCATTTTCATCTTCAGGTAATAGACTAATTCCACTAACATAAAGTGTACAATTATTTTCTCCTTCACAATCTATTCCCCAATACAAATTAATTGGAGCTGTTCCACTTGATGAAAACATTAACACAGTAGTTATTAAAGCTAATAAAGCTACTGTTATTGTTAAATATATTAAAGTTCTCTTCACTACCATCACCTACTATACATTTTAATTATAAACTTTTCACTGTTTCAAGTCAATTAAATGAACATAAAAAAAGCACTGTTTTCTATAACTGTGCTTTTATTTTATTTCTAACCATTAATCCTACAAAAAACATACATACAGCAAACATTCCACATAGAATATAATACTTATAATTAGCAAGATATTTATCTAAACTAAATTTAATATTTTCAGTAAGTATTACATCAAAAGAATCTAATTCTTCATCATTATACATTACTTTCATAGTACCAATTTTATGATTTTTAAAGTTAAGTGAAGTTAACTCTTTTTTACCATCATATATAAATTCTACTTTATCTTTATCAAAATCATTTTTTAAATATAATTCTTTAGTATAAGGAGCTTTTACTATATATTCATCTTGTTCAGCATTAACAATAGGTATTTTTAATAATACATCTCCTTCTGAAAATATTGTTTTATATCCATAATTATTACCAAAATATTTATATATTTTAATACTATCTTTTATATGAGCAGTAGAATCTTTAAATGCATTTAAAGTAATTAATAAATAATCTATATCATTTATAGTAGCAGTTGATGCTAAACAATAACCTGCTGCTTTTACATGACCAGTTTTACTACCAGTAATAAAAGAAATATCTTCTTTAGCTTTTTTATTAAAACCAATAATAGTACTATTTAATACTTTCTTTTTATTATATGACATTGTATATTTTTGAGTAGTAAATACTTCTTTAAATTTATCATTTTTTAAAGCATATTTTAGTATTTGTGCCATATCATATGCACTACTATAATTATCTTCATTATATAAACCAATTACATTTGTAAAATGTGTATGTTTAAGACCTAACTCTGTCACTTTTTTATTCATAAGTTCTACTGTTTTTTGGGCACTACCACAAGAATAAATACTTAGAGCTTGTACAGCATCAGCACCACTTGCTAATATACTTCCATATAATAAATCATCATATGTAACACTAGTACCTTTTTTAAGACCTATTTTAGATACATCTGATGCTATACCACTAATCATATCTTTAGTTATTTTAATTTTACTATCAAAATCTTTATTATTTTCTATACTAACTATAACACTCATTATTTTAGCTAAACTAGCTACACTTACTTCTTCATTTTCACCCTTAGAATATAATACACTATTATCTTTCATGTTATATAAAATATATCTTTCACTTTTAAGATCTAAATTTATTTCTTCTGCATTCACTCTAACAAAAAAAAGAAGAGTAATTAATAATAAACTACTTACTATTTTTAAACTTCTTTGCATATCTTCCTCCTGTATTAATTTCAGGTTCTTTATACTTTTTCTTTTCTTTCATCATGAATTCAGTAATATTAGTTTCAATTTCAATAGCTCCATCAGGATGAATATTTGATAAATATACATTTTCCCTAATAGTATCTATTTCAACATCACTCCATATTAAATTTTTTCTAACTTTTAAATCATTGAATAAATCTGGTGTTATTGTTGTAAAAAAATAACCCCACATTACTCTTTTTTGTCCAATAATAATTCTTTTATTAGTAAGTGCTACTACACAAGAATTAATAATCATATAAGATTGTGTATTTTTTTGACCACAAAAAACATATAATACTTTTTCGCCTGGATTTAAATGTTTTTCTATTACTTCAGAGTGCTTTTTAATTCTAAAAGCTATTGTTCCTGGATAATCTTTTTTAAACTTTAAAGCCATTTCATATACACTACTCATAATATACCTCACATTTTATTAATAATATTTTTAATAACTTCATTTATAGATTTTATAACAAAATTATAATTATTTCTATTAAACTCACTTACTATTTCATAAGTATCAGATTCTATTCTAGTAAATACTTCTGTATTTAATTCAAAATTATCATATACATAAATAATAGAATTAATATATTCTTTAAAATTATTAACACAATCTACAGTTACTAAAGTTTTATTTTTCTCAGAAAGTTTTTTAACAAAACTCATAGTTGATTTCTTTATTATATCAGTATCTACTTTAGTTTCAACATAATTCCATATTATTTTTTCATAATCGCCTATTAATTTAATATATTTTTCTATAATAAAAACATTTTGATCCATTAAATTATTAATTAGATTCTCTTCCATTTTCTTTTTTAACATTTCTTTGTTAATTGGAATATTTCTTTTTTCAAATATATGAACCATTCTAGTTAATAATCTATTCTCAAAAGCTGCAAACAAAAAATTATTATCTTCGATAATTTCTTTAGATTGTTTATTAATTTTAGACATTATACTATTCATACATTTTATTTTACCATCATTAACATGTTATTTTATTAATATTGTGTCAATTTAACTATTATTTTACACTAAAAAAGCACCATTGGTGCTTTTATTTAGCTATAAAATGTGTTCCATGGATTACTTTATATTTATCTCCTACTTGATACATTTTACCATCTACAGTATTAAACCATCCATTAAAATTCTTTTTATTTTTAGGTTCTTTTAATACATAGATATCTTCTTCTTTATATAGATATTTTTTATAATTAGTAACTACATCATCACTAGTAGTAACCATCCATAATCTATTGCCATTTGAATCAATTATAGGTGGAACTACTTTTTCACTATTAAGTAAAATACTTCCTAAATATTCCATTAATTGAGCTTTATTAACATAACCTCTATTAGTAAATAATCTTACTTCACTAGCACGAACTCCATTAAATAAATAATATGGTATCATACTAAAATCTTTATATTCAAACAATGCATCTTTAGATTTTAAAATGTTTTCTCTTTCATTTGTCCATTTAATATTATTACCAAAGCTATACATATTTGATAATGTTATTCCTGGTACTACTTGATCAGCAGCAGTTATTAAACCTTCAGATATTATATTGTAATATATTGAAGAAGCTACAAAATAATGTTTAACTTTTTCATAAATTGTTTCAACTTTAACAACTTTAACTGGAATAATTTTACCATTTACTTCTTTAGCAACTCTTGTTCCAATCTTAATTGTTCCATTATCATCAATAATATTTACAAATTTATTATCATCTAAACTATATACTTGATGTAAGCCTGCAGTTTTTAAAACTGTTCCATCAGAGAATGTAGTCTTTTGATATGAATTAGTTTCATGAACTTCTTCTATCCATATAGGATACTCATATGTAAGACTACCTGTTTCATATGACCATACACTTAATAAATCTGTATATTTGATATCTTCAATATTTTTATATTTACCATTAGCAAGTTTAATTTTAGTTCCTTCAACTAAACAAGTATTATTATATGTTGCTGTACCAGAAACAGTTAAATTATCTGTCATATAAGATGCATTTATAGTTACAGCACCACTACTTTGAGTATATGTATATCCTGTACCAGCTGTTAAATTACCTGATGAATTGGAAACTGTAATAGCATTAGGTAATTCATAGTTTTGTCCAAATGTTGTAAGAGTAAAACTATATGCATTCATATAATCTACATCAACTTTTCCTTTAGTATTTGAGCCATCATAATACATATTTTCTAAATCAAATGTAATTGTAACTTTCCATCTATAAAATGCAGAAGTAGAAGCACATGCATGTCCACTACTAGTAGTTGCTGCATTTACTTCAGCTGGCGTTGCTCTATTTCCCCATTCATCTTCAGCATATACTTTAAACATATATGTTCCATATTCAAGACCTGTAAATGTATAAGAAGATGTTGAAGATGTTTTAGCATCACCACATTCATAATTACCATTATTTTCTTTACAAGCAACTATATAATATGTTGATATAGCTGAAGCATCTGATCCAGAATAACTAACAGTTATACTTCCATCAGTAGAATTTTTACTAGCTGTAACATTTGAAATAACTGGAGCATCTTCATCTTCTGGTTCTTCTCCACTAACAGGTACTTGTAAACTAATATTTCCTAAATTAAGGATAGTTCCATCACTTGATGTAATACCAATATTAACTGAATATGGAGACTTTCCAAATGTAGCACTATCTTTTGCTTTAAGATAGAAATTAAACTGATTTGTTTCACTTGCATTAATACTAAAATCACTTAATGGGCCACCATTTGAATCAACAACTTCTACTTTTTCACTACCACAATCTATATGAATTGTTTGACCATATGGTCTAGTATTCATAACATTTATAGTAAATCTTTCAATTGGATGAGTCACTAAGTTACCCGTATTATTCTCTAAATTAACTCTTAAACTACCATTTGATAAAGCATCTGTATTAATAGTTATTACTGCTGTTCCAGTAGAAGTATTATTTCCACCTCCACCACCATTTCTTCTAGTACCAGTAATTGTTACAGTAAATGTTACAGTACTTCCAGACTCTATTCTCTGTCCTTCAGTTAAACCAGATACTTGTACATTAGTAGTAACTCTATTAGTATTAGTAAAATTTGTTTGAATATCAGCATTAGTAAATACATGAGTAAATGAACTATTATTTGTTAATGTTACTGAATAAACTGCTCTTGCTGTTTGATTATTTTGTGGAGACAATGTTAAATTAAAAGTAACTTGTCTTTCATTAATCGCAGGAGTTGAATTTTCAGTTACTCTTGTAAGAGTTGTTTGAGTAACATTAGTTATTAATAATTTTCCATCTATTTTCCATGTTACATTACCATTTAATTTAATTAATGATGATATAGCTGCATATCCAACTGTTTCAATGCAAAAAATAGTTATCGTTACAATAACTATTAAGACTTTAATTTTATTAAAAATTTTATCTTTATTTTTTGCTTTCTTCATTTTAATCTATATTTCTTAATACATACATCCATAACATAGTATCATTAACTAATATAAATGTAGATTTATTCTTTTGACGATAATAGTTAATAGGAAGTCTAACTTCACTATGAGCATCTAATAATTCATCAAAAGATCTAACTTTTATAACATTAAATTTATCTAAGTCTGGAAGAGATGATACATTTACTATAATACCATCATATGTACTTAAAATTCTCTTTAATTCTATATAATATTTATTATCATTCTTTTGATTATTTCTTGTTATTACTATTAATATTATAAACATTACTGCTATTAAGAAAGAAAATACTACCCCAATTCTATATTTCATATATTTAGAATCATCACTTTTTTCTTTTTCTTCAATAGCTTTTGTATTGGAATCAGAATTTTCATTAATAGTAATTTCTGTTGCTGCTTTGCTTAAAGGTAATTCTAATTTAATATCAGAATTATTTATTTGATATTTTTCTTGTAATATTGGATTACCAATAGTACTTTCAAATACTAAAATTACTTTTAATTTTCCATCCATAGAGACATTAGCAAGATCTCTCCATGCACTTAATATTTTATTATATTCATCGTATCTTACATCAACACTTTCTAGTACAACTACACTATCAGCGTTTTGAATATCTTTTGTTTTCTTTTCAGTTAATATATATTCTTTAGACCAGTAATTTTTAGAACCAGCACTTTCATTTGATTCAATTACTGCTTTAACATAATATGAATATTTTCCATTAACTTTATCACTAAAACTTAATACATAATTATAATTAATATTTATTTTATCAATTAATTCTGCAACTACAGCTCTATTATTATCAATTATATTTTGTTTAGTTAAATACTTATCTTCAAAAAACTTATTTTCTTTTAAGAATACTCTATAGTCAATAGAACTCTTCTCAGCATATTCTACTTTATGTATTACAGTTTGAGCTTTAGTTAATTTATAAAAATATGCTCCAGCAACAATAAAAATGCATGAAAGCATAGTAAACAATAAATACTTAATTGCATATTTAGCAGTATCATGCATTTTATTCACTCTCCTAACCCTTAATTCTTATTCTTTTTATATTTTCATTAAACCAAACTGTTGGAAAACCAACATATTTGACTACATATTTTACTACTCCAATTCCATCTTTTTCTTCTACATCGAAACTATCATATGTTGGGTTGTTATCACCTTTAGTTTTATATATTTTACCATCAGGTGATTCAATTATACCAAGTACTCTATGAGTTATGATCTTACCTGAATTCATAAAAACTAATATATCTCCAACTTCAACTCTATCAACATATTTAATATTTTCATAAATAATTCCATCTCCTCTATAAAATACAGGATTCATGGAATCAGTTGCTATAGCTATTAATTTATATCTAAGAAATCCAGATACTAATATAGCCAATGTTGCTAAAAATACTATTATTGGAATTGTAAATAAATTTTTTGTACTTTGTTTTAAACTAACTTTTTCTTTATTTTGATATCTAACTATCTTTATAGTTAACATATATAACATAAATGGTAATAATATAAACAATACTGAATTAATATAATTACCAAGTGCTGGTATGTATGGTAAGACAAACGGATATATAGTATATGGAACCACATATAATAATGTTGTATCCAAACCAAAGTTATATGCAAGATAACTGCATAATATATTTTCTGCTATACATGGAAGTACTGTTATGCATATAAAATAAAAGGCATGTTCTGCATCTATCAACGGTATATATGCACTTATTATTTCTATTATTATAAATAAAATAGTAATTATAACAATTGGTAATTTTTTAAATGTACTATTTTTAGCTGTAACATATCTTATTACTTCTCTACATATCTTAATCAATAAGACAGGTGTCATAGATTTAAACAAAAAACTAAAACTAGTTATATATCCATTTCTTCCAAATCCAACAAAAAAACCCAAAAGATAAGAAACCAACAAGGTAGCCATTATAGATATAATAACCATTTTGTTAGCATTTCTCTTATACAAAGAATTATCTTTTGGATATTTAAGCATAATTAATGATAAAAAACACAATAATATCCAAAAAACTGTAAGTATTATATTACTAGTAGCACTAGTAAGTTTTTTATCCAAAACCATAAAATAGATTAGATAAAACACTCCTAGTAAAGATACTAATATATATATCTTATTTGTGTTTTTCATAATATCGTTTTTTCCTAGTTATTTTCAATTACAGGTTCATAATTTAATTGTACACCAAGATTTACATTAACATCATTAGCAAGTAAATTACTAGCTGATTCTGGTAATGGATATTCTAATGTAACAACAACTGGAGCTGTTCCACCATTCTTAGCTAATTTAATATTAGATTCTGCAGTATTAGTTGTATCAGTATAAGTTACTCCACCATAAGTAAACTTGTAACCAATTTTACCACTATATTCTGAAGCAATTTGTGCTGGAGTCTTTCCAGTAAATGTAATACCAGTTAACTTAGCATCAAATGTACCATTGTTTTTAGCATTAACAGTAAAACTATAACTTGTATGAGGTTTTAATGTTACATTATAAGTTACATTCATATTATTGTTATCAACAACAACTGTACCTTGGTTAGTAGCATTAGTTTCAGTTTCAACTAATGTTGTATTATCCCAAATTACCTCCCATTTAGCTTTTTCAAATGTTGCATTACCAGTAATAGTTAATTGGCTTGAAAATGCGGCAAAACCTATTGACATACCAACAACTGCAACTGCTAGTAAAATTATTAATACATTTTGAAATCTTCCTTCTTTATTCATATTTAATACCCTCCTTGTATCATATATAACAATTATATAATGAACATTAAAAAAAAGTAAATATTTTTTACAATATTTACATTTTAAATTAACATAAAAAATTCATCACTAAATCAATTATTATTTCTTTTTCTTTTGGATTAGATTCAGCTATTAATAATGTCATAGCAGTTAAAGTATTATTATCAATAACCTTTTTACCATCTTTATACAAAATACTATAATAATTTAAAAAGTATATAAATAATGTAGCAGCTATTCTTTTATTGCCATCAATGAATGGATGATTTTTAATCAATGTATATAAAAAATTACATGCTTTTAATTCAATACTTTCATATACATCTTTACCATCAAATGTTAAATAAATATCATTTAATATTGATTCTAATCCATGATTTCTTTCAAGACCAAATATATTACTATTATTACCAAATTTAAGTTTTTTAATTACATCAATACAATCATTATAATTAATAATTCTATCATCTATATTACCTTTAATTTTAGATAAGTTTCTATGATCATAATTATCTAATAAATCAAGAGATTTTGTATATTCACCTATCACATACAAAATATCCTTAGCTTCACTATCAGATATCCTATCGTTTCCTCTATTAGCAATCTCAATTAATTTAACACTTTTTTCCAAGAACTCTAATCTTTTTTGATTAATAGCAACACCTTTTAACATATATTCTTTAAGAACACTAGTTGCCCATTTTCTAAAGATAATACCATTTTTAGATTTGACCCTATAACCAACTCCAATTATAACATCTAGACTATATATTTTTACTGGCTTATCTGAATTAGCAATTTGCATTTTTTGCAAATTGCTTTTTTCTTCAAGTTCTTCATCCTTAAAAATATTATTAATATGTCTTGAAATAACAGCGACATCCCTTTCAAATAATTTGGCCATTTGATCCTGTGTCAACCACACAGTCTCATCATTCATATTTACTTCTAATTTTACATTTTGATTTTCAAAAATAACAATTTCATTTTTCATTTAATTCACTCTCCTTTATCATATATTTTTCTTTTTCAATTTGTTTAATACTTTTCTTTGGTGTTGGCAAATCTTCTGGCATTGTTCCACCTATTATCGGTTTCCTGACCTCAGGAAAGTGTTCAGTTTCTTTTATTGAACTATTATTGCATGCATATCTAGATAATTTGTAATCATTAATTTTCCTTATAGAATCTCCAGTTTTAACCATTTTGTCGCTGCCGACAAAATGGTCTTCTATAACATATGGACTATGTTCACATGCTAACTTTGCTTTATTAATATGTTTTATTTGTTCAAATACATTATTATTAATATCTAATTCATTCATATTATTCCTCCTTTCAAATATTAATAATTAAAAAATAATCCAGCTTTTATAATCACCTCCTTATAACAAAAAAAGGAGATATCTCTCTTTCGAGAAATATCTCCGCATGCGTGCAATCTTTTTATCTTGACCTAAAAAGAAAACCCTAGTCGACCTAATTGTCATACTAACACTTAGTCAAGTTAGTTAATACAAATTAATTATATCATTGTTTATGAACACAAACAAGTGTTTTTGCACTTTTTTCTTTTAATAAAATAACATAATACTAATCCAATAAAAGATCCACATGAATCAATTATTACATCAATGACTCTTCCATCTCTACCCTCTACAAATAATTGATGCACTTCATCACTACATGCATAGAGTATACTAATAATCAAAGCATATATAAGTTTATTTTTAAAACTTATTTTATAACAATCTAAATATAAAAATAATAAAACAAACAAAACAAAATACTCAAATACATGAGCATATTTTCTTACAGGATAAATACTATATCTATAAATTATATCTTGTTCTTCTAAAGTAATATCACTTTTAAAAAACTTTGCTATTTTAATAACAGTAGAATCAATTACTTGATCACTCTTTTCATCTGATTTATATGAAACCATATTACTAAAATAAAATATAATACCCATCCATAAAATAACTAAAAATAATAAGATATACTTTTTCATTTCTTAAATATTAACTTTTTTAAACTTTTATATGTATCAATAAAGAAATTATCTTTAAGTAAATATAACATTAATACATATATTAAAACTCCTATACAAGATTCAATAATAATAGTAATACTTCTTATAAATATTTCTGTTTGATTAATTAAACTAACTATTATAAACATAACTAAACCAGCTATTAAATAATTCTTAGATAATTTAATAACTTCAGTAAATTTAAATTCTTTTCTAACAAAATAGAATTGTATAGTTGTTACTATGAACTCTGCTATTACAGTAGCAATAGCTGCTCCTAAAGACTTATAACATTTAATTAAGAAATAATTAAGTATTAAATTAATAACTGCTCCTACTATAACAGATATTGTATAATATTTTTCTTTTTTAGTTGGTAATAAATATTGAATACCAATTACATTACTTAAACTAATAAATATTGTTATAACACTCATTATTTGCATTAAAGGAATTCCAGGATAAAAATCTGGTCCAAAGAAAGATGGAACAAATTTAGATGCAATAGCAATCATTCCAAATGCCATAGGAATTGAAAATAACAATGAAAAACTAAATGCTTTATTAATATATTCTTTAATCTTTTCTTTTTCTTTTGTTGCATAACAATTAGCTATTCTAGGAAGCATAGCAGTACCCATAGAAGTAACAATTACTAAAGATACTTTTATTATCTTTTGTACTTGTTCATAATAACCAACTTCACTCATATCTCCTAAAATACTACCAATCATTGTTTTATCTAAAACAGTATATACTTGAATAGCAACTTGTGGTATAAAAAGATAAATAGTGTTTTTTAAATGTCTAAAAACATTTAACTTTTCAGGTAATTCAATATATTTATTAACTTTAATCCATAAAGATAAATTACTAAATAAAGTAGTTAATGAATATATATATAAATAATTAGTTATATCACTTTCTTTTTTAACAAACATAAAAATAGCAACTACACTTAATGCTTTAATAAAACCATTTCTAAGAGTAGTCTTTTTAAATCTTTCCATTCCTTGATAAAACCAAACTATATCAAATACATTAGCTACCATCTCAAGTAATAAGATTTTATAATAAGCAGAATAATTTCCACTTCTAGCAAAAAATAAATAAAATAATATCATTGATATAGTCATAGATATCAATTTAAGAGAAATTAATTCAAAGAATATTTTACTTCTTTCTTTTTTATCATTTTGATAATATGCTATTTCTCTTTGACCATAAATAGATATTCCTAAAGATCCAAACAAAACAAAATAGGTAACTATAGAAATAGTATACCCAGATATTCCAATACCATCAGCACCTAATATACGTGATACGTAAGGTGTTGTAATTAGTGGCATTATTAAAATTAATAATTGATAACCCATGTTATAAACATAATTAATTTTAACAGAGTTTTTATGGACCTTTTTTTTCATTACTCACCTGCCAGTACATTATAACATTTAAATATTACTTATTCAATATTTCATATTCTTCCATAGCACGTTTAATAACATCATCCATATCATAATATTTATATTCGGCAAGTCTACCACCAAATATAACTTTTTTCTCTTTAGAAACTAGTTCTTTATACTTATCAGCAAGAGCGTTATTCTTTTCATCATTAACAGTATAATATTTTTCCATACCATCTTTATAATCACAAGGATATTCATATGTAACAATAGTACGTTCATTATCAGTTACAAACTCAAAATGTTTATGTTCAATACTTCTTGTATATTCAACGTCATGACTTGTATAATTTATAACTGCATTTCCTTGATAATTATCTGTATCATATATTTTATCTTCAAATCTTAGACTTCTCCACTCTAACTTACCAAGTTTATAATCAAAATACTCATCAATTGGACCAGTATAAATAACTTTATCAGCAAGAGAATCAAAATGTTTTTTATCACTTAAATAATCAGTATTAAGTTTAACTTCAATACCATCTAACATTCTTTCAATTAATAAAGTATATCCACCAATAGGTATTCCTTGATATTTATCATTAAAATAATTATTATCATATGTAAGTCTAACAGGTAATCTTTTAATTATAAAAGATGGTAAATCTTTACAATCCCTATTCCATTGTTTTTCAGTATAACATTTAATTAACTTTTCATATATAGTTCTACCTACTAAAGAAATAGCTTGTTCTTCAAGATTTTTAGGTTCACCTTTTATTTCTTTCTTTTCTTTATTAATATGTCTTAAAGCATCTTCTGGTGTTATTACATCTTTCCATATCTTAGAAAATGTATTCATATTAAAAGGTAAATTATATACTTCATCATGATATCTAGCAACAGGACTATTAGTATATCTATTAAATTCAATAAATGAGTTTACATAATCCCAAACATCTTTATAATCAGTATGAAATATATGAGCACCATATTTATGAACATTAATTCCTTCAATATTTTCAGTATAAATATTTCCTCCAATATGGTCTCTTTTTTCAATAACTAAAACTTTCTTACCATCCTTTTTAGCAAGGTTAGCAAAAGTAGATCCAAATAAACCAGATCCTACTACTAAATAATCATATTTTTTCACTCGTCATCACCTGAAAATATTATATCAAATTTTTGACAAATTTATTTATATTTTTTATAATTGAATTAAGGAGGATATATGAAGAAATACGTTTCAGAATTTGTAGGTACTTTTGCATTAACATTTCTTGCTTGTGGAGTTGCTGTTGTAGTTGGATGTTCTACTCCAGCTGGCGTTGTTGCTACTGCATTAGCTTTTGGTTTAGTAATAGTAGCAATGGCTTATTCAATTGGTAATGTTTCAGGTTGCCATATTAATCCAGCAGTATCACTAGCTATGTTAATAACAAAAAGAATATCTGCTAAAGACTTTTGGGGATACATCGTATCTCAATGTCTTGGAGCATTCGCTGGTTCATTAGTTCTTGGATATATCTTAGGTGACTTTAGTGCACTAGGGGCTAATGGATTTGGTTCTACACTAGCAAATGGTAATGAAGTAACTGCTGTTGTTGCTTTCTTAACTGAAGTAATATTAACATTCTTCTTTGTACTAGCAATACTTGGTGTTACAAGTAAAAAAGAAAATGGTAGTGTTGCAGGAATCGTTATTGGTCTTACTTTAGTATTAGTTCATTTAATCGGAATTGGTATTACAGGAACATCAGTAAACCCAGCAAGAAGTTTAGCACCAGCAATTATTCAAGGTGGAGAAGCTACAAGACAAGTTTGGGTATTCATTCTAGCACCACTAGTTGGTGGAGCACTTGCTGCTCTATTCCATAGAGATATTCTAGAAGAAAAATAAAAAAGCACTTAGTGCTTTTTTTATTGTATTAATAAATATTCTCTGCTTATTATCCTTTTATCACTACAATACTCAATTATATATTTATTATCTTTTTTGCATATTATTATTCCAATAGTATTGTTTTGATTTATATTTTTAACATTCTTATCTATATAATTCATATACGTCTCTATTTGACCTATATGTTCTTTTTTTAATTCAGTTATTTTTAATTCAACAACTACATAACAATTATATTTGATATTAAATAATAGTAAATCTATATAATTATAATTGTTTCCTATTTTTATTTTGTATTCACTGCCTATAAAGCTATACGATTCACCAAGTTCTTTCATAAAAGATTCAATATCTTCAAGTATTATTTTTTGCAACACTTTCTCAGATATTTCAACATAATAATTCTTATTATATATAACTATTGGATTCTTAATACTATCATCTATATATAATTTTTCATTATTAATAATTTTTAATTTACTCTTATCATCTAATCTTTCATACTCTTTATTTTTTATTCTGTTTCTTAAATCTCTAACAGATATATTTTGTTTAATACAACAATTAATATAATAATTTATTTCATTAATACTATGTAATGATAATAATTCAAAATATAATGATATTGGTAATTGGTGCGACAGTGTCGCACCTTTTTCAATTATAAAATAAAATTTACGTATTTTCTTTAACTTTGTTACATTATAGTTTTCTTTTAATTCATTAGTTAACTTATTTGAATATTTCTTAATTATACCCTCTCCATAATGTTTACCAGCTTCACTAAGTATTTTTCCAACATTATAATAGGTACTAAGATCACTTTTATTTTTAGAATAATCTTTAATCTTATGAACTATTTCATTGTTAATTAATTCATTTTTAATTTTATTATAATATTCATCCATACTATATAATATGACATGAGTTAAAAAAACACTTTAAATAAAAATAACAATTATGTTAATAATTGTTATTTACTATTAAATTCAATTTTATTATCTTCTAAGAAAGATATTATTTCAGGAGATGATACTCCAATTCCAAGATTTATAAATGGTGTAAAATTAACCATTTTTTCTTTATAACCTCTTTTAACAACTTGATTAACATCAAAGTTTAAATCCAAGTGCCCTGTCATAGATTGAATACCATATACTAATCCCTCAGGACTAAATATTGGTCCACCACTTTGACCTCTTAAACCAGGACTACTAGTTTCAAACATAGATAATTTTCCATCAGGATCCATTATATGTCTAGTTACTATACCATCCATTGGAAATAATGGAAAGTTATCAACTATTTTATCTTTAACAACAATAGTATTTAATTTATTAGAATATTCAAACATATTATATTCAGGAAAAGCAAAACCAAGTTTACAAACACTTTGACCTTGTTCAGGAATCTTTTTACTAAATACAGGATAATTTTCTAAAGGAGTTCTAATACCCCTAAATCTTAATATAGCTAAATCTAATTTATTATGAAGAAGAATATCTATTTTATATTCACCTTCTTTATTAAAAGGTAAATTAATATTTGATAATACAATAGTATCATCTTTTAAATCATATTCTTTTTCAATTTTCTTTCTTTCCCTATTATTAGCATTCTTAAGTTTACTAATTATTTCTTTATATCTATTATTCAACTGATCATTAACAATAAATCTCTCAGCAATATGTTTACAAGTTAATATATCACCATGATCATTTAAAACCATCATAGTTCCAATACCATGATCTATTTCATCACTACCATAATATTTAATACCTATTACAAAAGGAATTAAATATTTAGAATTTTCTTTAATACTTTTCTTATACATAAAAATACCTCTATAAATATTATACCATAAACTAAAAAGAGATACTTATTTGAGTATCTCTTTATTAATAATCAATTGTATAATCTGTTATTGTAGAACCACTAGGAATTTTAATTGTTGTATCAATTTTATCAGGAGAACCAAATACTGGTTTATTACCATCCCATGTAAATTTCTTAATTCTAATTGTTCTCATATCCATTTTTGTTGTTTCATAAGCATGATATACAAGCCAATCTTCTGTTCCATCTTTTGATTTTGTAAAACTTGCATGACCAGTTGCATAAACTCCATTGCCTTTTTTAAATACTTGTTTAGAATTTCTTGTCCAACCAGATTTACTTAAAATATTTCCACCATTATATGTAAGCATAGCTAAAGAATAATTTGTATTTCTATAACCATTAGCAGAATAAATAATATATAAAACATTATTTTTAATTAAAGCTTCAGGTCCTTCATTAACATTGGAATTATCCCATGATAATTGATTAGGTTCTGATAATAAATGTCTTTCACCTTCAACAGTATATGGATTAGACATAGCCATTATATATAAATTTTGTTTCCACTTTATTTTATTATTCTTATGACCAGAGTATACAAAATAATATTTTCCTCCCCATTCAAATACTGTTCCATCTATAGCATAATAGTCATTTTTCTTATCATATAATTTACCCATATATTCATATTCACCTAAAGGATCATCTGTCTTAGATTTTAAAACATACATTCTTCTTGCGAATACATTTTTTTCATTACTTGTCCATGTATAATAAATATACCAATTATCACCAAAATGATGTAATTCAGGAGCCCATATATAACTATCAGCTTCATTCTTATAAGCAACAACTGATTTTGATGGATTACCTATATCTTGAAGGTTCTCACTTGCATAAATTACTACATCTCTACTACTTGTTGATAAGTAATAATAATATCCTCTTGCACTATCATATGTCACAAATGGATCTCCACCATATAAATAATTTCCATCTTTTATTCTTAATGGGTTTTTAATAGTATTATTTTTAACAATAATACTTGCAGATGATGTACTTCCATTTTCTGCTTTAGCAGTAATTATTACATTTCCAACTCCTTTAGCTACTACATTTCCACTTTGATCAACGGTAGCAATATTTGAATTACTAGAAGACCATGTAATATTCTTCTCAGTTGTATCTTTAGGAGTCAAAACAGGATTTAATTTATGTATACCTTCTACATATAAATTAATTTTTTCTTCTGAAAGTGCTATACTTCTAACATTTATTTTTTTAATAGAAACAACTATACTTTTACTTCCAGATACCCTAGGATTGCTTTTAGATGTTGCTGTTATTTTAACACTTCCAGCTTTCTTTCCTATTACTTTTCCATTACTATCTACTGTTGCAATACTACTATCACTACTACTCCATATTATATTTTTATTAGATGCAGTAATTGGAGAAATAGATGCAGATAATGTTACACTTTCATTTACAAACACTGAAGTAATATTATTATTAATTGTTATTTTCTTAACTGAAATCAATGGTTTAATAACCTTTATTGTACTTGTAGCTTTTAAATTATTACTAGTTTTAGCAGTTATTGTAACTTTTCCACTTTTCTTAGCAGTAACTTTTCCATTTTTATCTACTGTAGCAATTTTACTATCACTACTACTCCATGTAATAGTTTTATTTGATGCATTATTTGGAATAATTGTAGCTTTTAAATTTATTGTTGAATCAACATATATAGTAGAATTATTATTATTTAAAATAATATTTGTAGGTACATTACCTTTTGGATTAACTTTTATTATTAATTCATCCTTAATATTTTTATCTCTATTAAAATAAACAATTACTTTAGCAGTTCCCACATTTTTAGCAGTAACTTTTCCATTTTTATCTACACTAATAATATTATTATCACTACTACTCCATGTAACACTTTTATAAGTAGAATTTGATGGTACAAAAGATAAACTTAATTGTTTTGTATCTCCAACTTCAATTTCATTATTTGTTTTTGAAATACTCAAACTAACAGGATTAATATCCTTTACTTCTATTAATACATTAGACTCTTTATTATTTGAAGTTTTAGCAGTTATTTTAACAAGTCCAGCATTAATACCTTTTACTTTACCATCTTCATCAACAGTAGCAATACTACTATCACTACTACTCCATATAATAGTATTATCAGTAACATTGCTTGGTGTTATAATAGCCTGTAATTTTATTGAATCATCAACATTAATATTTTTAGCATTCTTAATTTCTATTTTCTTTGCTTCTGAGGGTTCTACAACTAATTCACATTTTGCCACTAAATTATTATTTGTTTTTGCTTCAATAATAACTGTTCCAGCATCAATAGTTACTACTCTACCATTAGAATTAACAGTTGCGATTTCTTCATCACTACTACTCCAATTAATTGTTTTTATTGATGCATCATTTGGTAATACAGTTGCAATTAAATCAACTGTTTCACCAACCTTAGTTTTCACAAATGTATTATTTAATTTAATACTTGTTGCTTGAATACCATAGTTTTTAACATTAACAGTAGTACTAGATTCTTTACCATTTGAACTTTTAACTGTAACCCTAGCAGTACCTTCTTTTAATGCTTTAATATTTCCATTATTATCAACACTTATTATTTCAGAATTATCAGAATACCAAGTAACATCAGTATAATAAACATTTTGAGGACTAACAGAATATGTTAGTTTAAAAGTATCACCAACACCAATATCTATATCCTTATTATCTAATGATATGCTATTAATTTCTGTTTCTGCACTTTTAATATCTGTACTAAATATTAAAGTATTAACATTATTAGCCTGTTTACTAACATAAACAACACAACTATTCTTTTTATTATATGCAGATGCAGTTATTATAACTTTTCCTTCATTTTTACCTATTACTTTTCCATTTTGATCAACTGTAGCTATTTCATCATCACTACTACTCCATGATACATCTATATTTGCTTTTAATTGCAAAACTTTACCTATTTCAATATTCCCCTTATACGTATTTAAAGTAATTTCAGGAACCAATTCTACACTAACTACTGTATTAGATTCAATACCATCTTTAGTTTTAGCACTAATAATAGAAGTACCTGTAGATAATCCTTTAATATTTCCATAATTATCAACACTAACAACATCACTATTTGAACTAGACCATTTTACATTTTTACTACTAACTCTCTTAGGTACAACATCTAATGTTAACTTTCTAGTTTCATCCTTATATAAGATTAAATCTTGTTCTCTAATATCAAGTCCATATATATCTTCATCAATAGTTTTAACTGTAACTTTAGACTCTGCTTGTATTCCATTTAAAGAACTAACTTTTAATATAGCACTACCAGCTTCAACACCAGTAATATTTCCTAAACTATCTACTTTTAAAACATTAGGATCAGAACTTTCATATAATAGTTTGGTATTAATATTATTTTGACCATTTATTTCAACATCTATTTTTTCACTATCATCTTTATATATTTCTATTTCATCATCTATTTTTAAACTATCCACATTTATATTAGTTACTATTATATTTAATTCCTCTTTTTCAAGCCAATCCTTATATGCAACTGTTAACTTAGTTTCACCATTTGCTAAAGCCTTTATTTCACCATAATCATTAACTTCTGCTATTGATTTATCCTCAATATCATATACATAATTAGAATAATTAAAATAATCGCTATATTTAGGAGACAATTTAACTTGATAATTTTCACCCTGTTCAATATAAACTTCATTTACATCAAAATATACTTTATATCTATCCAAATACATAGAATAAAAAAAGAAAGTAAAAAACCCAAAAGCAACCACATAAAAAATAGATAGAAGTAAATATTTCCACCAACTACCTTTATTAAAATCAGATTCATTTATATATTCATAATGACCCGTTTTCAGATTTTTAACAAGAATTCTCTTATTATCCATATACTCACCTAGTATAAGATAATTTTACTATTATATTAATAATTTTACAATTATTATTTCCTTTCTAAAGTATAATCTTTCTTATTTAATAATTTTATTCCCTTATATAAAAATTCTATTTTATCAACTTCTTTTTCAGTATGAAAATGACCACAATACCATTTATCATAATCAATACTTTCTTCAACTTTATCTAAAAAATGTTCCATAGTTTTATCTACCTTAGATTGATCTAACCATTTAAGAAAAACTTCAGTAGGTTCATATTTATAAGGGCATGTATGAGACAAAACTACATCAAAATGTTTACCTTTAACTTTTTCATATATACTTTTCATTTCATCAGGACTTAACATTTCATCTTTAAACCATGGTAAACCATTTCTAATTCTATAATATCTATCTACTGAGTATGCTCCGCCTATAACGAGAACACTTTTACCATCTATATTATATACTTCACCATCTTTAGCAAATATTAAGTTAGGAAACTCATCTTCAACAAATACTTTTCCTCCAAACATATCGACTTCTCTATATGATCTAATATTCTCTGGTCTTTCTTCAT
This sequence comes from uncultured Mycoplasmatota bacterium, assembly GCA_946528555.1. The sequence continues at coordinate 28,338 of CAMMYS010000015.1, read as the reverse complement.
GATTACCACGTACACAAAAGTATATAATTCCATCTCTATTTAAATTACGTTTTAATAAATAATCCTCATAATCTAAATCAAAATTAATACTAGCATCACCTACTACTATTAACATATCACCTTTTTCATATTCAAAATCATCTAATCTTGAAAAATTACCATGTGTATCCCCTGTTATATATATCATATTACACCTCATTAAATCTATTATAACAAAAAAGATTCAATTATTTGAATCTTTTAATTATTATATTTTTCAATAATGGCAGTTGCTATTCTATGTGAGTTTGATTTCTATCTCCTTTTTATTACAAATTTTATAATAAATTCTTATTACGTCTTTTTTATTTTACTCTGCTATTTTCAACATCAAAATTTTTGATAAAGTCAACATCATATAAAAATGTTGCATCTTTTTGATATCGATTAAGATGCTTTTTTGATTTCAAATTATTTGCTATATCAATCCACCACAATTTTTCTAAATAATAATCCTTATCAGTTTTCATCATATATTTTATCATTTCATTTAAAACTTTCTTATTGTATTTAAAACCATACTTGCTTGGATCTTCTCCTTCAGTAAGAATAGCAACTATTGTTCTATAACATTTTTCACATTCTGAGCAATTGTCTCCAACTAAAGATCTGTAACATACGTGTAAAGGAACGTCTTTCTTAATCTTTTTTGAATAGTCACATATTCTTTTTACTTTATCCATTCTGCTATTTTCAAAGCCCTCATGTATAACTTTAACACCAGCAAACTTAACATTATTGTCTATTTCTGGAAGAGACGCACATACAATATGTCTCAAATCACGATCTCTTTGTGTATATGTAGATGCAAAATATACTCTTTCATATCCTTTTATATATGCTAGAGGAGCAGCTAAAGAAATGATTCCAATACTATGTTGGACTGCATGCCACCAGTTATCATTAAATACCTTTAAATATGTTTTTTCTAATTCTGAATTATCAATAAACCTTCTAACTGCAGCATGAACAAATATATTATTAACCTTTTCAGATTCACCAATTTTAGATACAAAATCTCTAACTTTTTTAAATCCATCAACATTTTCCCAATCAATATCTGCACCCCAAACAGTTATAAAATCAGGATTTTCATTTTTTATATTAATATAAGTAGAATATGAGTCGACACCGCCAGTGAAGAAAGTTGCACTTTTATCATTTTTAGGTGATTTATTTTTAACTAATTTTTCCACTTTGATTTTTCCTTTGAATTTACACATTGGGAGCATCTTTCTATACGATCTTCTTAGTTTTTTAATACACTTATAAAAATCTTTATCTAATTCCGGAACTTCTAACAACGCATCATTTAACCATATTATTGGCAAAACATTTGCTACCAAAGGAATAACAGCAATTGAATCAGGTACTTCTTCGATATTGATGTTTTCATAATCTATATTAAACATTTCACCCATCCAAAAATACTTTTTAAATTCACCATCTACTTCATATTCAAAAGTAATATAACTATTTTTTTTAATTATCTTCTTAATGCAAAACCTATTATTTCTCATATCTACTCCTATTTGTATCTTATTTATACTTTTCAACAATAGCATCAGTAATTCTTTCGCTTGCATGTCCATCTCCATATGGATTAGATGCTTTACTCATTTTATTATATGCTTCTTTATTAGTTAGAAGTTTTTTAGTTTCTTTATAAATTGTTTCTTCATCAGTTCCAGTTAATTTTAAAGTTCCTGCTTTAATACCTTCTGGTCTTTCAGTAGTATCTCTTAAAACTAATACTGGTTTTCCTAAAGAAGGAGCTTCTTCTTGTATTCCACCTGAATCAGTAAGTATTATATATGATTTGTTTTGAAAATTATGAAAATCAAATACTTCTAATGGTTCTATTAAGTGAACTCTATCACATCCACTTAATTCTTCATTAGCAATTTCTCTAACAAGTGGATTTAAGTGAATTGGGTATATTACCTTTACATCACTAAATTCTTCTACTATTTTTCTAACAGCCTTAAATATATTATGCATAGGTTCACCCAAATTTTCACGTCTATGAGCTGTTAAAAGAATTAATCTTTCATTTGGTTTAATCCAATCTAATTCTTTATTTTTGTATTCTTTTGTAACTGTTGTTTTCATAGCATCAATTGCTGTATTACCAGTAATATATATTTTAGATTTATCTTTTCCCTCTTTAATTAAGTTTTTAGCACTTAATTCAGTAGGTGCAAAATACATATCACACATACAATCAACCCATTGTCTATTCATCTCTTCAGGATATGGACTATACTTATCGTTTGTTCTAAGCCCTGCTTCAACATGGCCAATATCAACTTGATTATAGAATGCACTTAATGCTGCTGCAAAAGAAGTTGTAGTATCACCATGAACAAGTACAATGTTTGGTTTAACTTCTTTAATAACTTCATCTAATCCTTCTAATACTCTAGATGTAATATCACTTAAAGTTTGACCTTTTTTCATAATATTTAAATCATAATCGGGTTTTATTTTAAAAGTATCTAAAACTTGATCTAACATCTCTCTATGTTGAGCTGTTACACATACAATACTTTCTATTTCTTTTCTACTTTCTAATTCTTTAACAAGTGGAGCCATCTTAATAGCTTCTGGCCTTGTTCCAAATACACTTAATACTTTAATTTTGTTCATATTAATCACTTCAAATGTATTATAACAAATAAAAGAATGTATTACTACATTCTTTTATTTATCTGGTTTAAATATTCTTTTATAGGACAGATAAAACAATAGTTTTTTCTATTTTTTTTGCCAAGGATAACCTCTATAATCTTCTAAATATTCTTTCCATGGATATATTTGTTTTCCTTCTTCATTTCGAACATCTTTAACATTTCCGCGTTCTTTAGCAGGCACTCCCATAACAAATGTCTCTTTTTTTACATCTTTGCTAACAACAGCACCCGCAGCAACTAATGCATTATCACCAACTTTAACACCTGGAAGTAAAATAGTACCAGTTGTTACAATAGCGTATTCACCAATTGTACATCCTTTTAATTTTCCCATTGGTGGATACATATCATTTGTTGCAATTGCATAAGGGAATAACCATGCATAATCTTTTATTGTTGTTAATTGACCAATATGAACATTTGAATGCATTCTTACAAAATTACCTATTTTTACTTTTCCTTGAATATCTGTCAGTGTACCAGCAGAACAACATTTTCCAATCCTACTATTTTCTCTAATTGTTACATGGTGTCCTGTGTTAAAGTTATCACCTATTACTACATCTTCATAAATAATAGTATGTGAACGAATAACGGAGTTTTTACCTATTTTTGTTTTCTTAAAATCATGCGTTTCTTCTTCATAATATGAAGCTGTAGGCTCACCTATTATACAATATGGTCCAATGCTTGTGTTATCACATATTTCAACATTAGGATAAATAATTGAATAAGCACCTATTTTTACATTTTTTCCAAGTTTAACGCCATCATATATAATAGCAGTTTGATGTATCATCTCTTTTTTCATTTTTTCTCCTCATTTCCAACTATATAACAATAATTTGTTGTGGCTGAACCACCTATATTTAACATCATAGCATTCTTAGCATTATCTATTTGATAATTGCCCGCTTGATTAGTTACTTGTTTATATAAATCCAAAAGCATTCTCACACCCGATGCACCTACTGGATGACCACACCCAATTAAGCCACCGCTTGGATTTATAGGTTTTTCACCATTAAATGCTATTTTTCCACTTTCTATAGCTTCATATTCTTTTCCAGGTTCTGTAATACCAAAAGCAGAAATAGCCATATATTCACTTGAAGTAAAGCAATCATGTGTTTCAAAAACATCAATATCTTCCACATTTAAATTTGCTCTTTTATAAGCATCTAGAACTGCTTGTCGTGTCCAAGGTAAAATATATTTATCATCTTTACTTTCTTCAATTTTATGATCAAAAACAAATGGTGCTACTCTATGTCCCCAACCTTTTACAATAGCAGTTTTATTATTATATTTAACTTCATCAATATATTTTTTTGAAGCTAATACAACACAAGCTGCACCATCTGTAACTTGAGAACAATCTGAAACAGCTAATAAATTACCAACTGTCATATTTGTATCAATGTTTCTAGCATTTGCTTGCTTCTCACTCATAAACCAATTTCTTGCTTGAGCAAGAGGATTTCTTTTAGCATTACTATAATTAATATTTGATATGATTGCTAAATCTTTTAAGTATCTTTTTTTATTTAATTTATATTTTTCTATTGTTGCATCAGCTAATTTTCCAAATAATTTTGGAAATGGTAATTCTATTCCTTTTGCTTCTTTTTCATATAAAGCAGCTCTTCCAAGAAAATCACCACCTGTTTTTGAATCAACAGTTTTCATCAATTCAAATCCAACAACAATAGCAACATCATAATCTCCACTTCTTATTTTTGTCATTGCTGCATCAAGAGCAACAGAGCCTGAAGCACAAGCAGCTTCATATCTTGCTGATGGGACACCATAAAAAGCACTATTGACTTCTGTTAATAGCGGTCCCAAATGCCCTTGATTAATATAGTATTCTGCAGCAAAATTACCAACAAATATTGCAATTCTATTTTCTTTATTTAAATTTATAACATCTGTGTTTGTTAAATATACATTTTTTAATGCATCGTTTGTAACTTCTTTTAATAGAGCAAAAACATTTTTTCCTTCTTTACTCCAATTTCTTTCAAAGTCACTTTGTGCTCCACCTAAAATAAAAACATCATTCATAAATACTACACCCTTGCCTTTATGTATTTTCTATAGTCATATTTACTTTTAGGCAAATTAATCAATAAATCTTCATATTTTTCATTCAAATATTTATCACACAAATTGATTACTTCTTTATTTCCTCCAAGAACTTCAACTAATGCTAATGGAGGAATCCAGTTAAATCCGCTTGCCATAGCAACATCGCAACTAATATTATCCCCGCATAGTTCTTTTGATATTTCTATAGAATAAATAATATATTTTAATAATAATTTCATACATATTTTTGCTTCTATACTATTATCATTTTTTAATATTTCAAAACCTTTTATATAATCAGCAACTTTAAAACAATCTACCATTTGATTTATAAATTTCAAATCATACTTATTTATTTCACGATAATTATTTGCATTTATATCATAAACTAACTTATTACCATCTTCATTCTTATATAGTCCTTCTTTTGTCTTTACTCCTAATTTTCCATCTTCTATTAATTTATTTACAAAATTAGGAAGATCAAAAAACTTTCTATCGCTAGTTTTAATATTATTCTTTACATTATCAACAATTGCCTTATGAACATCTAATCCAACAAAATCAGCTGTTTGAATTGGTGCCATATTTCTTCCAGTAAATCTACCCAATATAGTATCAATATAGTCTATTCCACCTTTATTTCTATACTTATATGCATATTGAATAGCTTCATTCATAAATTCAAAACCAATTCTATTAGCCAAAAATGCTGGTTCATCTTTTACAATTACTGTCTCTCTTAATAAAACTTCAGTCAAATATTTATTTAAATCTGTAACCAATTTTTTTGAAGTATAATTAGATGGTATTATTTCACATAATAACATATTATATGGTGGGTTAAAAAAGTGAACTCCTAAAAAATTCTTTTTCTTTTCTTCATCATAACAATCAGACAATTTGTTGATTGAAAGTCCAGATGTACCCGTTGATATAATACATTTTCTTGAAACATTCTCATTTATTATTTTGTGTATTTGACTCTTTATTTCAAAGTTTTCTACCACACTTTCAAATACAAAATCAGCTTTTTTTAAGGCCTTAGATATATCATCCATTGATAAAGGAATAAGATTATCTTTTACTGTAATTGCCTTCACAGATAATGCAGCATCATTATATGATTTTTCTAATTTTTCTTTATTGTGAGCAATCATGTACACTTTTGCATTTCCAAATGAAGCAAATATGCCGCTTACAGCTTTACCAACTGTACCAGATGCCCCAATTACTACTACATTTTTTATTTTCATATTACACCTTTCTAATTTTTATTTATATGCTTCTTTATATTTTCCTGATTTTATATCATCTATCCATTCTTGGTTATTAACATACCAATCTATTGTTTCTTTTATTCCTTCTTCAAAAGTATGTTCTCTTTTCCATCCTAATTCTTTTTCAACTTTATCTGAATTTATAGCATATCTTAAATCATGTCCTGGTCTATCAGTAACAAAAGTTATTAAACTTTCAGGTTTTCCAAGTTGTTTTAAAATGGTTTTTACAACCTCTAAATTTGTTCTTTCAGAGTGTCCACCTAAATTATAGATTTCACCATCTCTTCCATTTCTAACAATCATATCAACGCCAACATTATGATCATGAACGTGAATCCAATCTCTTACATTTTCACCTTTTCCATACACTGGAATTGGCTCATCATTTAGTGCTTTTGATATAACAACAGGTATTAGTTTTTCTGGAAATTGATATGGACCATAATTATTAGAACATCTAGATATTGTTACAGGTAATTTAAATGTTCTAGCATATGCTAATACTTGTAAATCAGCTCCAGCTTTTGATGCTGAATATGGACTAGATGTTTTAATAGGATTATCCTCACTAAATGTTAAATCCGGTCTATCTAAAGGTAAATCTCCATACACTTCATCCGTTGATACTTGATGATATCTTTTAATACCATACTCTTTTGCAGCATTCATCAAAGTCATAGTTCCTAAAATATTAGTATCAGCAAATAAATTAGGGTTTTTTATTGAATTATCAACATGACTTTCTGCAGCAAAATTAATAACATAATCAAATTTTTCTTTTTTAAATAATTTATCTATTAATTCTTTATCTCTAATATCTCCTTTAACAAATTTAAAGTTTTTCTTATCTTCTAAAGATTTTATATTATTGTAGTTGCCTGCATAAGTTAATGCATCAATACAAATAAATTTATCTTTTGGATATTTATTTACCACATAATGTAAATAATTGCTGCCAATAAATCCAGCTCCACCTGTTACTAAAAATTTCATACTATTTTTTCCTTTCATTTTTAACAATATTTAATATATACTTTCCATATTCTGTTGTTTGTAATTCTTTTCCTAAAGCTTCTAATTCATCTAAAGATATATATTTTTTTCGATATGCTATTTCTTCTATACATGAAATATACAAACCTTGTCTAGATTGAATTATTTCAACAAAATTACTTGCTTTATTTAATCCTTGTGGAGTTCCTGTGTCTAACCATGCCACACCTCTACCTAAGGGAACAACACTTAATTTTTTTTCTTTTAAATACTCACTATTTAAGGTTGTTATTTCTAGTTCGCCCCTCTTAGATGGTTTTATATTTTTAACCACATCAACAACTGAATTATCATAAAAATATATTCCTGGAATTGCCCAATTAGATTTTGGAACCTCTGGTTTTTCTTCTAAAGATAAAACGTTAAATTGGGAATCAAATTCTACAACTCCAAAACTTTTTGGATCTTCAACTTGATAGCCAAAAATCAATCCACCATTTATTTCTTCTGAAGCTTTAGAAAGAATTTCTTCTAAGCTTGCACCATAAAAAATATTATCACCTAATATCAAACAAACATTGGCATCACCAATAAAATCCTTGCCAATAATAAATGCTTCGGCCAAACCTTTTGGTTCCTCTTGAACTTTATAAGATAATTTAAGCCCTATCTTTTTACCATTTCCCAATAATTTTTTATACATTGGCAAATCTTCTCTTGTTGATATAATTAATATTTCTTTAATTCCAGCCAACATAAGAATAGAAAGCGGATAATAAATCATTGGCTTGTCATAAATTGGCAAAAGCTGTTTAGAAACTACTTTTGTAATTGGATAAAGTCTTGTACCTTTACCACCTGCTAATATTATTCCTTTCATTTTTTACTCTCCTCTATTTCATCTATTATAAATGCTGGTCTAGCTCTAGAAGAATCAAATGTTCTCCACAAATATTCTCCAATAATACCTAATGTGACAAGAATTAATCCTGAAGACATTAATAAGAATAATATCAATGTTGTATATCCTTGTACAGGTATATTACCAAACAATTTATTAATAAATATTACAACTAATGCTATCATTGAGCATAAGAAGAAAAGAGTCCCTATAGCAATTATTGTTTTAATTGGAAAAAATGAAAAACTATAAATAGAATCATTAAAATACTTAATTTTTTTACTTAATGTCCAACGAGATTTTCCAGCCTCTCTTTTCTTTCTAACGTAATAAATTGTATCCATTTTGAATCCACACCATAATATTAAGCCCATTAATGATGTGTTTTTTTCTTTCATATCAACAATAACATCAATAATTTTTCTATCAATCATAAAACAGTCAAAGCCATGCTCTGGCATATTATTTAATGCAATTTTTTTAAATATTTTATAATATGTATTAGAAAAAAACTTTTGTATAAAAGATTCTTCTCTATCTTTTCTTACTGCCAAAATTGCTTGATTTCCCTGTTCATACTTTTCTAGCATTTGCATTATTATTTCAGGAGGATCTTGTAAATCTGCTGAAATAAATGTTGCAAAATCTCCAGTACAAACAGACAAACCTGCAAGCATAGCATTATGAGAACCAAAATTTCTTGAAAGAGAGACTAGTTTTATCTTATCATACTTTTTTAAAAAACCTCTTATGATTTCTCTTGATTTATCCTTACTTCCATCATCAACAAATATTATTTCATAATCATATTTTTTTAACTTTTTGATTACACTATTGTTAATCTCAGTATAAAGATTTAATAAATTTAACTCATTATAATATACTGGGATTATGATTGATAGTTTCTTCATTTGTTATCACTTTCCTTCGTTTATATATTTAATAAAATCATCATATTGTTTAATATATTCTGAACCATCATAAACTGTATTCGCAACTACTAGTAATACGCAATCATCACTAAAATTATACATGCTTTTCCATGTTAAATTTGGTATGTATAATCCTTTATGTGGGTCATCTAGGTGAAACTCTTTTTTAGTTTTTCCATTATCTACTAAGACATCAACTTGTCCTTTCATTGGAATCATAATAAATTTACTGTTTATATTTGCATGATTTCCTCTACTTTTACCATCTTTGACATTATAGATATAAAAGAATCGTTTAGGTAAAAATGGTAGATGTTTACCTTTTTCAACAACAACTAAACTTCCTCTATCATCTTCATTTACTTGAAAATCAATAAATTTTGCTCTCATTATTTACCTCCAAATTCATTTATAGCATCAATGACATATTTTTGTTCTTCTTCAGTCATACCATTATATAATGGTAATGTTAATACTTCGTTTGCAAATTTCTCACTAATTGGAAAATCTCCTTTTTTATATCCAAGATATGAATATGCTTCAGATAAATGTGGTGGGATTGGATAATGTACGATAGTTCCTATTCCCTTTTCATTTAAATATTCCATTAATTCATCTCTTTTCTTTGTTCTAATAACAAATAAATGGAATACACTTGTTGCTCCTTCTTCAATCTTTGGTAATATTATATCTTTGTTTTTTATACCTTTAATATAAGTTTTTGCAATTTTAACTCTTTCAGCATTTAATTCTTTTAAGTGAGTTAACTTTATTCTAAGAAGGCCAGCTTGTAATTCATCTAAACGAGAATTCATACCAATATATTTGTTATGATATCTTTTTTCGCTACCATAATTTCTTAATATTCTTATTTTGCTTGCATATTCTTCATTATTTGTGATTATAGCTCCAGCATCTCCAAAAGCCCCTAAGTTTTTAGATGGGTAAAAACTATAACATCCAATATCTCCAAAAGTTCCAACCATTTGTTTATTGAATTTTGCACCATGAGCTTGAGCACAATCCTCAATTATAAATAGTTTATGCTTTTGAGCAATTTCTTTAATAGTATCCATTTTAGATGCTTGACCATATAAATGTGTAACCATTATTGCTTTTGTTTTAGGTGTTATCTTACTTTCAATTTCTTCAACATCCATATTATAGAATTCGTTTGGTTCAACAAATATAGGATTTGCCCCATTAATTGTTATTCCCATAACAGTAGCAATATATGTATTACCTTGTACTAATACATCATCGCCTTTTCCAATTCCTAAAACCCTACAAGCAAGAATAAGTGCATCTAACCCACTTGCTAATCCTACACAATACTTTGCACCGCAATATTTTGCAAATTCTTTTTCAAAATTTTCTACTTCAGGTCCTAAAACATACCAGCCTTTATGTAATATTTGTAAAACCTTTTCATCATATTCTTCTGCATATTTTAAATACTGTCTATCTAAGACATTTGAACTAACTTTCATTTTTTTACCTCTATTTCTTTCCCATAATAATTTTCTAATGCATCTGAAATCCAACCCTCATCATACACTATAAACAAATGTAAACTTGTTGGATACACAGAACAATTTGTTACTACTACACTTTTCTCGTCATTATTCAATACTTTTTCGATTTCATCAACACATACATCATAATTATATGATCTTTGATATACGATATCATCTATTAACTCTAAACCGGCTATTCTTTCCGGCCCAACTGCTGATATTACTCCAATTAGGGAAACAATACCTATTATTGTATAAACTCTCGGAGAATCATTCATATCTTTTTTATTAAATTTATATAAATGGCCATAATAATTAACAAGACACACAACAGCCATTATTGATAAATATAATAGTTGTATATTTTTTACTCTTACCTCTTGATAGTAATTCTTATATGCCAATGAGCATGGCATAAATAAGCAATAAAAACAAATTAAGCATAAAATTGATAATAATATTGGATTTACAAATTTAATTTTACTCTGAGAAGCCATTTTTTTGATAATTGGTAATATCAAAATCACAATTGGAATATAAATTGTTCTAAATAATAAATCCTCTATCATTTCAAACATATTTGCTAAAGATATTAACATAATATCGCCTATTTTTACTTTATCATTTTCTGATACTCTATTTGTATTTCCAGGACATAAAACATTTGCTAAAAATCCTAATGAAAAAACGATTAATAAAATTAGAAATTTATATTTCAGATCATTATGAGTAATAAACATATATACTGTTAATAATAATAAAACAAATCCTACAAATAATCCTGTTACATAACTTGTTCCACCAAGAAGTATAGCCATAATAATCAAGACAGCATATGTTATTTTATTTTTACTTCTTATATATCTTGCCAACAATCCAAAAAAGATTAATGATAATGAAAATGGTATTATATATAAGATTGCACCAGTAAACCAATAAAATCCTTCACCTAGTGAATATAAGGACATCACTGTAAAAATAATAAAAAGAACAGATATTAACAAATAGTTTTCTTTTGTTTTTTTGTTTGAAAAAGATGTTATGCAATAGAAAACAGAAAAAACCCAAAATAATTGAATCAAAAACATTGTAAAAACATACATGTTTTGCGATACAACTAATGGATTAATAAAGAACAAATAATTACTAAAATATGTTCCTTGCCAAATTTTATAAGTATCAGTACCACCTCTAATAATTCCTAATAATAAAGATTTAACTCCATCTAGTGAATGATTAGGTGCATAGTATAAAAGCTTACTATAATTTGAAAAATCATCTGCGACTGGGTGATTATAAAAATTATTAATAAACATAAATAATAATACAAATATCATTATTAAAAAGGAAATTGTTAACATTTGGTTATTGGACATTCTTTTCTTTATATCTTTTATATCTATTTTAAAATCTTTGTTAAAAACCCATTTTTTACTCACAAAATAGTTAAAAATTGTCATTATTGCAATCGTAAAAATTGGTGCCCAATTATCTGATAACTCTAATGTTTCAACTTGGAAACGAGTTAGCAAAATATTCAGTATCAATGAAATTATATATAGACAATAGTATCTAAATACAGGTTTTTCCTTCTTATCTGCTTTGAAAACCCACAATTTATTTAAAAAATAACCCGTGATAGAAGATACAATATATCCAATTGCAATAGATATTGAATAATTAACTCCCATTGATTTTAATAAATAATATATTGTTAAACTAACTGCTGTATTAGATAAACCAACGCAAACAAATTTTAAAAATTTATTATATTTAGCCATTATATCTCCTCCTTTTTATATATTTAATAATATTTTTTCAATTTTCTCTATTCTTCTTTCATTAATGATTCCAAAATCTATTTTCTTTTGTTTGAATGATAATATTTTTTCAATATTTTTATATAGATCTTCTTTTGTAGATACAATTCCAAAATCTGTGATCTTTATTTCATCATCTGAAACGTATATTGTTGTTAAAATTGGTTTATGTAAAATTATAGCTTCATTATAAACCACTGGGAAACCCTCAAAATTACTTGTTAGTAAAAGAAATGAAGCTTTTACCATGTATTTATATGGATTTGAAACAGAACCTAGAAAATCTATATTATTCAAATGCAATTTTTCTGCTTTTTCTATCATAGTTTTTAAATCAGGGCCATCACCAATTATCAAAAAGTTGATATCTAATTTTTTTTCTTTACATTTATTTGCTAAATCTACGATAGTTGTTATTGATTTTTGATTTTCATCAATCCTTCCAACATATACTGCAGTTCTTGGTTTAACTTTTACGCTAACCTTGCTTTTTGATAAGATGTCTTCAATATCTATTATATTATTAATAACAACACTTTTTTCAATTATGTTAGGATAACATTTACATAGATTATCTCTTGATTCATTTGAAACAAACATTATTTTATTAAACAAATGTAAATGTTTATCTGAAAAAAACAAGTTTATTCTATCAATATCATCTTTATATATTTTAGTGTAATCATTATGAATCCAATAAATTCTTTTTTTACTCGACAATCGTGCAATCAAATTAGATGATAATGAATAAGTCGAATAACAAATCGAAATATCGAATCTATTAAAATATCTAATAATCCAACCAATTCTTTTTAAAAAATTTGTTGACTTTCTAACAAAATAATTTGAATTACTATTAGGAGAATATTCTAAAATTTTAATATTCTTATTTATAGAACTCAAATAAACTCCATATTTTTGTTCCAATACTAATGTAATATCAAATTTCTTGGAATCCAAATTATTAATCAAATTTACTAAAGATTTCTCCATTCCACCATAATCTAGATGGTTAGAAGAGATTAACAATTTAATTTTCTTTTTCATATCATTCCTTTATAACATATTTTTTTATTGATTTATCTATTAAATCAAATGTGATTTGATTGTATTTATCTACATAACCTTTATTTTGAAATACATTAAGCAATGGCTTAGTTCCATCTATTATTGCTTCAATTTTTTTACTCTTTTTATCCAATTCTTTTACACTTTCAACATATAATAGTTTTCTTTTCCTTCTTTGCAAATTAAATATTAGTCTATTAAATATTTTATTTAATGATTTATCTAAACTTTTTATGTATATAATTGTATTATTTTTTACGCAAAAAGGTAAAATTACCAATAACATATATGACAAATATACATCTTTTTCATATTTTTTCACATTAAAGTCGAATTCGATTGTTAATTTTGAGTCAAAGTATTTTTCAATCAATCCTCTACTAATCAAAGAGTATTCTATAGTATTCTTTTCGCAAAATGAACAATCAATATAAATAAAATTATCGGTATCTATTTTTCTTTTCGCCAATAATAACAAATCATTTATGATAACAAGTTTTTCTTTTTCTTTCCACACTTCACTACTATCTATTTGCAATTGTTGATAGTCTATTTGCAATTGTTGATAGTCTATTTGCAATTGTTGATAGTCTTCTTGTAATTTTGTATAACTATCAAATAATTTTAATTTTTCATTCCATACTTCTTTGCTATCTTTTTGCAATTGTTGATATCCACTTTGCAAATTATCAAATTCTTTTTGTAAGTTTATATGGATGTCTTGCAATTTTAATTTTTCATTCCATACTTCTTTACTGTCTTTTTGTAATTTTTTATAATTGTTTTCTTCTTTAATTAAACTATCATAAATCTTTTCTTTTTCATTCCAAATATTTACTTCTTCTTGTTTGTTTGCTCTGTTTCTATCATACAAAGCTTTGAACAAATTTAAGTCGTAATTATTATAATAATCAGAATATTTAATATCTTCTTTTTCCAATTTGCTATCCGAATTTATAAAATCATAACAACGTTTTTCTAATTCTTCTTTTATATCCCTAAAACTATTTTTAGAAGGTAGTTCATTTTCTATTAAATTTTTCAAATCTACCTTTGAAAAATCTTTTTCAAAATAATAATTAACATATTTTAAATATGATTCTAATCTATCTTTTTCATAGTCTTTCTTAAGGAGTAAAATTACTTTTGCCCCAATAGCCAAGCATGGTAAAGCGACATGTAACCTTGATGTAAAAACAACTTTTGCTGATTGCATTTCTTTTAGTCTATCTTCAACAATTTTCATACGTTCCGAAAAATCCTTTGAATAATTATTAGGATCAATGCTATTAGTTAATTTATTATACTTAATATTATTCTTTTTAAAAATCTTTTCAAAATTATTGTCAACATCAATTAAAAGAATATTATCGTTCTTTTTAAGATTATCAAATTTATCAATTGTTAGAGTAAGACACCCAGAAAAAAAGTTTTTAATACCATATTTAGATAATCTTTTTTGGGTATATGTATCTCTACATCCAACCTCTTTATTTTTTAAATATGAATCTAGTTGCAAATACAAATCCCCAACACCTATTTCTTCATTATCTGTAAAATGCATTGATAAAAGTAAGGGAGAAATATCTTTAGATGGTGGCCAAGATAAAAGATTATGCATATACCAACCATTCATTATGGTTTTTACTTGCTCACCATTTGTTGATTTAAATCCTCTTAGATTTTCTCGCTCAATTAAATAGTCTATTCTAGGATAGTATTTTTTTGAAGCATAAGTTTGTATATCATCACCCAAATTGTCGGTATCTCTATACCATACTATCCCATATTTCATCTTTCAATACCTACAATTCTAAATAATAAATTTCTAATTCTTGTAAATAACAGCAGTAAAAATCTATACAATGTCAATATTGTTGCTCTATATATATTAATAATAATTTGATATACAAACCAAGCAAAATCCCTAAATAAGTTGTATTCATTTATCAAGTGAATTTTGCAAGCAAATTGAGATAATTTAAAGTTTAAATGTCTTACTTTATCTCTTTTTTCAACGCTAACTACATTATCACTTTTTTCTAGATTATTAGTAACAAATCCATATACTTTATTACAGTATTCATCACATAACCATTTATATAGTCCTTTGTTTTCTAATAAGTATTGTGTATACAATTCTAATTGCATATTTAACATTTTACTTAGTGCCTTACCATTATTTATTTTTCCTTCACTTGGATTATCGATAACATTGTCTACAATTCTTTTCATATCTTTAGTCATTTTTGAGATAGTAAATCCTTTTACAATTCTATCCCTACACTTTGACTTATATACTTTTAATTTTTTAGAAATCTTTTCTATTGCATCAACATATTGTTTAATTTCCTCAGTACTATAATTGAAGTCAAAAACATCCTCTTCTTTTTGTAAACAAGGTACTATAACCCCTACATCAGCAGAAATTAACTCCTTTTGTCCACCTACATCTGATGATATTACAGGAATTCCCATTGATAATGATTCATAAGATGTTAAAGCAAGGCCTTCTTTAATTGAGCAATTTAATGTCATATCACTTACAGAATATAACTCAACTGATTTTTCCAAATTGCCTAAAAACATTACATATTTATTTAATTTGTTAGCAGAAGCAAAACCTTTAATTTTTTCTAATAACGGGCCATCTCCTGCGATAACAAAAAATAACTTTTTATCATTTTTTACTGCTTCTTTGATTATTTGCATTAATAGCATTGGTCTTTTTTGATAATCAATTCTTGCCATGAATCCAACAATTGTCTTATCATTTGGAATTCCGTATTTTTTTCTTAGTTTTAATCTATCATATTTAGAAGGATCAAACTTCTTTTCATCAACACCAATATATACAGTTCCGACCTCATCTTCTTTTTTACCAAAATAATCAACCATTATCTTAGCACTATTTGCATTGCAAAAAAGAGTCTTATCAATAATTGATGAAAATGGTGCTGAATCTCTTGAATATCCACCATTTCTGTTATACCATTCTTCCATATGTATATAATCAATAATTGGTACATTTGGAAAACTTCCTTTAATATATGGAAGAAGCATATAACCTGTAGTACTATTTGTATTTATAATCAAATCAATATTTCTTGAATTCATTAAATATTTAATAAAGAATGGCCAAAACTTACAATCTAAAAATGTTGATAATTCAAATATTTCATCTGAAACCAATTCAAACTTTTGCTTCCATACAGATGGCGTTGGTTGAGTTGTTACAACCGTAACATGATATTCTTTTTTGTCTAAAGATGCCAAAAAGTCTAAATTAAACTTATCAGCACCACCAACAACCATCCATGGAATAATATATAATATATTTTTCTTGTTACTAATATATTTCGGATAAACAATACTCTTTTCTACAATTTTATCCCAATTATAATTTTCTCTAGGAAACTCTATAGGATAAACTTTATTTTTAATTCTTTTACATATTTTTTGTTTATATTCATTTGTTACTTTTTGATTTTGCAATGATAATGACAATTCACCATTTTCTTTTATTCTATACCAAAAGCCGTCATAACTTTGATGAATTGGGTATTTTCCTTTTTCAATTAATCTAAGCCAAAAAAGCCAGTCTTCATTTATAGCCTTATCTCTATAATGGTATCCACCTATTTCTTCAAAATCTTTTCTTCTTATCATAGCCGTAGCTACCAAAAGATTTTCATCTTCCATTACTTTACTATCAAATTGTTTCTTCCACGATAACTCTTTTTTACCAAAATTTAAAACATCAGTATATGCCCAAGAAGCATCTTCATATGTTTCCAAACTATAATATAATGTTTCAATGTAAGTGTTAGAAATAACATCATCATCATCTAAAAAAACAAAATATTTTGACTCTTTGCTTACTTTTGTAGCCCCAAAATCTCTAGTGGAAGCAAGTCCTCCATTCCTTTTATGATAAACATGAATTCTACTATCTAACTTTTCTATCTTAGATAAAAATTCCTCTGTATTTTCAACAGGCGATCCATCATTAACAATAATCCATTCAAAATAAGGAAACGTTTGACTTAATACACAATTAGCAGTTTCCATTATATATTCATGTCCTTTATAAAAAGGTGTAATTATAGAAACTATTGGCTTATAATCTTTAAATTCAATTCTATCAATACTTTTTCCTGGTCTTATATTATAATCTATCATCATTTATCCTACTTTCCTACGCTTTTTTCATATAAGTCACATATTTCTCCGCTACCAGATGCTTTAATATTACCCTTTTCTATCCATACTACTGTTTTACATAGTTCTTTTATTTGCTTTAAACTATGTGAAACAAAGATTACAGTAGTTCCCCCTTTTATCATCTCTATCATTTTATTTTTTGATTTTTCTTGGAAAGCTATATCTCCTACTGAAAGAATTTCATCGACAATCAATATTTCAGGATTAACAAGCGTTGCTATTGAAAAAGCAAGTCTTGCAGTCATACCTGAAGAAAAATTTTTTAAAGGAACATCTACAAAATCCCATAGCTCAGCGAAATCTATTATTTGTTTAAATTTATTTTCAATAAATTCTTTTTCATATCCCATAACAGCACCATTAAGAAAAACATTTTCCCTTGCTGTAAGGTCCATATCAAATCCTGCTCCAAGTTCTATCATAGGGCATACAGTACCTTTAACTTTTACTTCGCCTTTAGTTGGTGTCATTACACCTGCTACTATTTTAAGTAATGTACTTTTACCTGCACCATTTGATCCAATAAGTCCAACTACTTCACCAGGTTTAATTTTTAAGTTTATATCTTTTAATGCCCAAAACTCATTTTTCTTTTTCTCTTCTTTTCTTTTCTTTCTTTTAGATGGAGATAAAGAATCAACAAACCATTGTTTAATTGAAAATCCTCTATCTATACCTAAATTGAATTTCATAGAGACATTATTTATTTCTATCATATATTCTTCTTTATTGTTCTTCTTTGCCATAATGCCTCCTAAACATAGTAAATGAATTTATTTTGTTTTCTCTTAAACAAAACAACTCCAAGTACTAATATTACAAATCCAGATATGAAACATGCTGCCCATGAATCTAGTGATGGGATTTGTCTATATATAATAATCATTCTACTAAAGTTAATAAAATTATACATTGGATTGAATTTTAATATTGGAACCATCCAACTATCTAGTATATTAATATCATACATAATAGGAGTTAGATACATCATAAACATAATAACTACTCCATAAATGTAATAGATATCTCTTAAGAATACTGCTATTGTCGAAAGAATTAATCCAACACCTAAAGTAAACATAAATAAACATACAACTGCATATGGTAAGAATACATGTAACCATGTTATTTCAGTACCTGTTAATATGATTACTGCATATAATGGAATTAATGTTAATAAAAAGTTAATTCCTGCGAATAAACATTTAGAAAGCGGAAATATCCATTTAGGCATATATACTTTGTTAATTAATGAGAAGTTTGCAACAACACTACTCATTGATAAGTTAGTAGCTTCACTAAAGTAATTAAACATTACTAAACCTGTTTGTAAATATACTAGATAACTAACTCCTGGTGTTGAAAACTTAAATACATTTGAAAATACTATAGCCATTACACACATTGTAAGTACTGGATATAATAAACTCCATAATATACCAAGAACACTTCTTTTATATTTAACTTTAAAATCTCTTGAGATTAATTGATTTAATAAAAACCTATATTTTTTTAAACTATTAAATGCTCTTTTCATTACTTAGTCTTTCCCTTTCTAACATCATTAACAAATTTTATATTATTATTATAAAATCTTCTTATTCTTTTTGGATCAGTTACTATTCTATATAACCATTCTAAATTAGTTTTTCTCATAAATAGAGGTGCTCTTTTTTTATTACCACTAAGTACATCTAAAGAACCTCCTACTCCTATAAACATTCCTTTATGTAGTCTTTTATAAATGTCATTTATAAATAATTCTTGAGTAGGCACTCCTAAAGCAACTACTGTTAAATCTGGCTTTAATTCAACTATTTCATCTTTTACTTTTTCATAGTCATCTACATAACCATCACATGATCCTATTACTTTGATATTCTTATAATCTTTCTTGATTACATGAACCATGTCTTTATTTACTTTTTTAGTTGCTCCAAACAAATATATTGTACCACACTTTTCATTTAATTGCTCTAAAGTATAAGATAAAACTTCAATACCTGGGTATCTTTTTAATCTCTTACCAAATACTTTTTTAATAGCATAACTAATTGATATTGAATCTGGTACTAATAAAACTTCATCATTCATTACTATATTTTGATATTCTTCATCTTTCATAGCATAAATACATGTTTCAGAATTCATTGTAATTAAGAATAGTTTTTCTTTATTATCTAATGATTTTTGTATTTGATTATTTACATTATATTTATTACTTTGAGAATATAATTTATATAATATTCTTGCCATAGTAATATTTTTAGGTAATAAATATGGGTATTCTTTTTCAAACTTTTCTAATCCGCTAACAATATCTTTTGTTTTAGCATTCCATGTATTATTAAGAGCAACCTCTTTTTCATTTTGTTTATATTCTTTGCCTAGTCCTTCTAATGAGCTTTCTATTTTTTCTAAAAATTGTGCATATGTTTTACCAATTAAAATTGGTTTATATTTTCTACATTCATTTAGATCCGTAGAAACAATAGGTTTTCCTAAAGCCATATATTCAAATACTTTTATTGGGTTAGTACTTTTAGTAATATCATTTATTTTAAATGGTAATATATATACATTAAACTTAGATGCATAATATGGTAAATCATTATAATGTATTGGTCCTAAATAATAAATGTTTTTATATTGATGTAAATTTTCTTTATCAAAAGATGTATCATATTTAGCACCAATTAAAACGATATTAGCATCCTTTTTATTTTCAGCAATATATTTTATCAAATCATAATCAAACCAGCTAGCAAGAGCTCCATAATATCCTATGATTGGTTTTCTATTATCTAATATTCTTTTGAATTCTTTTGAATATGTATAATTCTTTTCTAATTTAGTGAAATGATCATAATCTACTCCATTAGATGCATAAATAATATTTCTTTTATCATTGTTTCTTTTAGCAATCATATCTTTTAATAAAGTATCTGCTGTACAAATTACAAATGTATCTTCTGGATTATTAATAACATAATTATGAATAGTTTCTACATTATATGGTAATTTATCTGTACCAGCAAGTTCTGGTGACAATTCATCTAAATAATCATATAAAAACTTATATCCTTTAGATACATAATTCATAACTACTTTATCACTTAAATCCCAACAAGTACTTGCTGTAAATAAATATTTTGGTTTATCTGTATTATTTAGCATTTCATGGAAAAGATTAGAAAACTCTTTACAACTAAAATCTACTAAATATAAATTATCATCTTTTTTACTTAAAAAATTTATTTTATCAGTTAATCTTGTAACCTCAAAAAACACAAGAGTCTTTTCTCTTGCTAATTCTAAAGCTAACTGTTGAGGTCTTTGAAATAAAGGTATACTCCATCCAATAGAACTTCTCCATATAATAATTCTATCAAACTCACCATTTAATATTGCATCTATTTTATCTATTATATTTCCTTTATTTTTTCTAAATTTAAGTATATTAATAATACTTATTTTAATAAGGTAATCATAGTATATTTTAACAAATGCTTTTTTAACTGCTTTTAACAAACCATCCCTTTTAACTTTACTAATAAATTTTTGAAACATATTCATTAAATTTTTCACTAATAATCACTCTCAAAAATCTTTCCTTAGTCCTCTATAGTATACAATTTTTACATTGTGTTTACAAGGAAAATACATTTTTTAGACTTAAAAAGTGTATATTTTATTAGAATTTAATAAAAAAGACGATAAATTCGTCTTTTATAAACAAGATAAGTCAAATCCTGCGATTAATCCTATTACTCTAATAAGTGTTGGTAATAATCCAATTACTGCTAAGATTACTAACATCATTACACACTTTTTAATGGCTTTTTTAAGAGCATCTGCATTATCTGATGTAATTGCAGGTATTAATGATAACATTCCATTTAATATAGCTATAATAGCTCCTGCTATTCTAACTGCTGTTATAAATAAATGTAATATTTTTTGTAAATTACTTCCTAATAATTCACTACAAGATAATTTTTCTTCTGAAATATCAAGTCCTGTTCCATTTAACATTATATCTGCTGCATATTGTTCTGGATCTTTTATATCTTGTCCATTGTTATTAATAAGAGCACCACATCCATTGTTTCCATTGAATGTTCCTCCATTACTACCAACTTTAACTTTACCTCCCCAGTTAAATAAACCAGTTACAGCACAAGCTACTCTTGCTGGACAAGTTTTCTTTGATAATTGGTTTTTAAATATTTCTTCTAGTCTTGATTTGTCTTGCCATTCAACTTGAATTTTTCCTCCACCACTATCATATTGTAATCCATTTTTTGAATCATATATTAATTTGAATGATTTCTTTCCTTTTATTTCTGATTCAGTTTTATATTCACATTCTAATTTACCTTCATCATATAGTTGTTCTTGTGAAACAACTTTTGAACAATCTATTTTTTGACCACCACTTGAATAACAAGCAGCTCCTTTTGTAGTAACACTTCTATTATTACAATATGCTCCTGTTGTTGAGTCAGAATATGTTGAATCATATGTAGCATATAATCCACCTTTTCCTGTGCCAATACAAGAATCAGTAAAATATAGTGTTGGACAAGATATACTAGTTGATGAAACTGATTTATATAACATATTATATGCTACATCTTTTGCTCCTGCATAAGATCCAAAAGGATGAACATATCCATCTCCTGTTCCATGCCCTTCATAATCATTAAATTTTCCACTAGTTTGAACAAATTTCCCTTGTTTTTTTGAATAATACCAAACAGTTGTATAATTAGATCCTGATGATTGCAAAGCATTAGAGCTCTTAATAACACTTTGTGGTACAGCTTTCATTCTATATTGAAGTCTTACACTTACACCTGCATTATTATATTCATATTCACATGCCCAAGTATAAGCTTCTTCTGCTTTAATACATATTGTTAATATAAAAAATAAGCTTATTGAGAATAATAATTTTACTATCTTTTTCATACTATACACCTATAATAATAATACCAAAAATAACTAAATAAAAAAAGAGATTATTCTCTTTTTTTACATTATTCTTCATCCTCTATTAATAAAGTATCTTCATTTTCAATTTTAACATTACTAATAGAATCAAATCTCTTAGTAATCTTTTCAGTTGTTTTATGAATGTTTTCAACGTCATTAGAGACTGTTTGTATACTTCTTGATAATTTATCCCATCTATCTCTATATCTTGAAAATTCAACCCCTAATTTATTTAATTCTTCATGTATTACAGAAGTATATTTATCTCTTTCTAATCCTCTTAATACAGATTGAATTATTGTAAGTAAACTCATTAATGTTGTTGGACTAGTTATCCATACCTTTTTAGAAGCAGCATATTTAATTAAATTAGTATGATATGCATTTATTTCTGCAAATATAGCTTCAGCTGGTAAAAACATAATAGCTTGATCAGATGTTTCACCCGCGATTATATATTTATCAGATATAGCATCTATATGTTTTTTAACATCTGCTTCAAATGTTTTACTTCTAGCTTCTTTTTCACTATTAGTAAGTCCTTTTTCAACTAATCTTCTATAATTTTCTAAAGGAAATTTTGAATCAATACATATTGTTCCTAAAGGTTCTGGTCCAAAAACTATTGAATCAGCAATAGTACCATTTGATAATGTATATTGTGTTTGATATATTTTATCATTCTTTTCACCAAATATTGAAGAAAGAATATGATATAGATTAACTTCTCCAAAAATACCTCTACTCTTTTTATCAGTAAGTATTCCTTCTAAAGATACTATTTCATTTCCTAAACCATCTATCTTCTTTTGAGCTTCATCTATTCTAGCAAGTCTATTCATTACTTCAGTAAATGTTTTATTTGTTTTATCAAAACCATCTTCTAATTTTTCATTTACTTTTTGATTTATCAAATTTAGTTTTCTTTCAATCCTATCATTAAGATTATTAAAATCTTTATTAATATCACTAGTAAAATCACTTCTAAAATCATTAATTTCTTTTATTAAACTAATTTCTGTTTTATGTAACTTTTCATTCATTTCATTATTATTTGGTTTTTTAAATAATAAAAATATTAATAAAATAATAGTTACTACTAATAATCCAATTATAATATATTCAATCATAATATCCTCCTAATCAAATTTAAATATTTTTTTACATATTATATATAATAAATATACACTTCCTATTACAACTATCATTTTTAATAAAGCTATTGGATTAGTTAAACTTTCTAATAATGATAATCCTAAATAAGCAGAATATATTACTAAACTTATTTTACCAAAAATAAGAGCAGTTAAATACTTTTTAAAATCCATTTTAGCTAAACCAGCTGCTATATTAACAGCAAAAGCTGGTGTAAATGGAAATGCTATTATTAATAATAATTTACCTGTTGAAATATTCTTAAACATATTAGTATATTTCTTAATTAATTCTTTATTTTCAGTTAATCTTTCAAATCTATTACCAAGTCCATTTCTAAATAAATAATATGACATTATACATCCTGCTATTGTAAAAGTCCAAGATATGAAAAATCCTAACACACTACCTAATGCTTCATAATTAATTGTTATAAAAACAAATAATGGTATAACAGGAAAAATAGATTCAAATAATATTACTATTGATGATAATATTACTCCATATGGTCCTAAATTTTGTATAAATAAAATTAATATATTAACTAATTCTTCCATATGAATATTATAGTTCATTTTTATGTATTTTGCTATACGTTCTTTTCTTCTTCTACTGATAATTTTTTTTAAATATTTTTGGGAATATATTTTTCAATTTCATATGATGATACACCAATTGGATTATTAATTCCATCTAATGACCATTCAACAGAATTTGTTAGTTTCGGATTATCTTTTTGTCTTTGATATAAATCAGACTCTATTTGATGTACCAATATTATCTTTGACCAACCATTATCTAAGCATTTCTCAGCATACCATAACCTTTTATTATATTCCTTAACTTTTTCTAACAATATGTAATTATGTGTCCAGGGTAAATTGGCCAATGCCGGTGGCCAATTTTGAATATCTTTATATTCCTTATAAAAAACTCTCATTCTAGAAAGATTTCTTGCTGAAAAACCTTTCATATCTGGAAATATTTGCTCTATTGAAAAAAATAGTATTTTATGATATTATTTATTTATCAAGGAACATTCAATTTTGTAAGTGAATGTCTCCTCAATTTGGGTATGACACTCATTTATTGAGTGTCTATTTTTTTATTGCTAACACCAATAAGGTAGATAGTAGTAAAATGATAGCAATGTTCTTTAAAACTTTAATAATAAAA
The DNA here is from genome assembly GCA_946528555.1 of uncultured Mycoplasmatota bacterium. The sequence goes on along the minus strand of CAMMYS010000015.1, from coordinate 3,448 downwards.
GTCTTAATGTTCATTATTACCTACCTCCTTTCTTATTATAGATTGGAGGATGACACTCACATTAAATGTTCCTTAAAAAATATTATAGCAAACATTTATTTGCTAATCAAGGATAAATTAAAAAGAACTTTTATAAGTTCTTTTAATAATAAATATCTTTTAAATATAAGCCACATCCTGATGCACATTTACCACATGAACATCTATTTTCACTTTTAAATATTTTATCTATATCTGATAAAGATTTTTTATTATCATTTATATCTAATAATAATCCTACTATATTTCTAATCATATATCTTAAGAATCCAGATGATTTAAATGTTAAATATAATATATTATTTTGTATTTTATATGTAAGAGTTAAATCTCTTTGATAATTATCTTTATCTTTATCACTTGTGAAACTTTTAAAATTATGTATTCCACTCATTTTAAATATAAATTCATCTAATAGTTTTTTATCTATTTTTTTATTATATTGAAGTACATAATCTTTTTCTATAGGATTATATTCTCCCATATTTATTTTATAAATATATTCTTTTTTTATAACACTAAATCTAGCATGAAATTTATCATCTACTTTTAGTATTTTTTTTATATAAATACTTTTATCTATCATTGAATTTAATGAATGAGTTAGTCTTTTAAGATCCATCTTATCAGCATCAAAATGACAATATTGATTAATAGCATGTACTTCTCTATCTGTTCTAGATGCCCCTATTGTATTTATCTTTTGATTAAATATTTTTGATAATACTTTTTCTATTTCTCCTTCTACAGTAGTTTTTCCTTTTTGTACTTGATAACCATAGAATTTACTTCCATCATAACTTAAATTAACTAAATATCTCATATCTTACCACTCTCTATTAAATGAACTACTATTAATCCAATATGGAATAATAAGAAGAATATATCATTATAACTAATCTTATTTGTTCTATAATTAGTTCTATATTTTCTAATATCATATAATCTTAATTCACTACATTCTTTTATTTCTTTATTTTTATTTTTAACTAGTCCATTTATATTAGAATGTACTTTTAACATAGCATACATTCTTCCAAATATATTACTATGATTATAATCTATACCACGTGATGAAGCAGCTTTAAATGTCTTATATTCCATTTCTTGAAATAATGGTATAAATCTTAAAATATAATTTATTCTAAATGCTAATTTAGATATTGGTAAATATAAGAAATTAAAGAATGATAAAAATCTTTCTATACCATATATATTTTCACTAGGACTTGTTGTAAAAGCAAGTAAGTTTATATATTCAATTACTATAGTAAATTTAAACATATATACTAAACATGTATCTAAATTAGTTTCAAAATATAAACATAAGAATGCTATTATTATATAAACATATCTTAATGACCAAATACTATTTAAATAAAATACTATTGGTACATAAGACATAAGTATCATTATAATTAATAATACTAACATAAAACTATTTACATATACTGAACTTGATAAACAAATTAGAATAATTGCTAATATAAAGTTTATTAATTTAATAACTGGGTTTAATCTATGAATTAAAGAATTAATTGGATAATAAGATCCAAATGAATTTCTAGAATACATCGTTATACACCCCCTTTATTAAATCTTGTATATTACTGTAATAATTAATATCATGTCCTTTTTTATTACAAATATCTACAAATTCTACTATAGGTGGTACTTCAAGACCAAGTCTTTCTAATACTTGTGCATCTCTAAGAAGTGTTCTATCTCCTTTTGCAATCATTTTAGTTAAATAAAGTAAATATACTTCATCACTTACTTGATGTGCAAAAGTTGTATCTTTTGTTAATAATATAATTGTTTTATTATAATTATTTTTTAATGTTCTTAGCATTCTTGCAACTTCATTTTTATCTTTAGTACTTAGTCCATTTGTAAACTCATCTAATATAATAATACTTGGATTATATGCAAGAACACATGCAAGTGCTACTTTTTTAGCATCAACTAAATTTAATATTTGTGGATTTAGTTTTAAATAAGATTCATCTAATCCTACTAAAGTTAAAGCATCTTGTATTCTCATTTCTACTTTTTTAGTTCTATATTTTAAATATTTTATTCCAAATTTTATTTCTTCTTCTACAGTTTTATTAAAGAACATATCATATGGATTTTTAAATACATATCCTGTCTCTAATCTTAATTCATTTATTTTTTTAATACGTCTACCATCATTAACTTTTCCTGCGATTATAGCTTTACCACGAGTTGGATATATTAATGCATTAATTATATCTGCAATAGCAGTTTTTCCACTATTAGAAGGCCCTACAAAAGAATATATACCATTCTTATGTATCTCAAATGATATATCTTGTAATATAGTCTTTTCAAGTGGTGTATTTTTATTAATTACTAATGTTACATGATCAAATATTATTTCCATAATGCACCTACTAACTTTTCACTATCTAAATAATATTTATCAATCATACCATAATCCATAAAATATCTATTTAAATCTATAATAAATGGTAAACCTACACCAATTTTCTTTAATAATTTTTCTTCATTTAAAACACTTAATGTTTTTCCAAAACAAATAAGTTTTTTATCATGAATAACTATTATTTTTTCACTATGTAATGTTTCCTCTATATCATTAGTGACATTAATAATAATACCACCATTCTTTTTATATTCTTTTAATATATCAAAGATTAATTCTTTATCTTTATAATCTAATTCACATAATACATTATCTAATATTAATACTTGTGGTTTTATTATTAAAGCAGATAATATTTTCATTTTAGTTTTATCACTTGAACCTAAACTATTACAATCTCTTTCTAATAAATGATCTATTTTAAATCTTCTTGCTTCACTAGTTACAGTTTGTCTTATATCATCTTTTGTATATGCGAGTCCTTCTAATCCAAAAGCTATTTCATCCATAACAGTTTCACCAACAAATATATTTAAATGTTTATATAAAACTATACTAAGTCTTTTTTTAATAGTTGGTAAGTTTTCACTATTAAGTTCTTTATCACCTACAAAAATATTACATTTTGAGTGACCATGTAACAAAGTATATATAAATAAATCATTAGTATTTCCAATAATTGAAACAAAATCTTTTGAATCAAGATTAAATTCTATATCAGTACCAAATCTGTATTTAAAATAATCCTTCATATTTATTCTCCTATTAAGATTATATAATATTACAAAGAAAAAGAAAATGCAAAATTGCATTTTCTATTTATCATAACCATAATCATCAGTTGATTCTTCATCTTCCTTATTCTTTAAGATTGTATGTGCTCCTAAAGCTGCTGATCCAAGTAATACTCCTATTCCTCCAGCTATTCCCATTGTCTTTAATGAATTATCACTATTTTTTACAACAGCTGGTGTTTCAACTATTTCTTGTGGAATATCT
>CAMMYS010000014.1 GCA_946528555.1 uncultured Mycoplasmatota bacterium | reverse complement strand
ATATCTTAATATTCTGATTATTTTTTTATATTATCAATTATACCTATTGTACCAATCACAACATAAGCAATAGCTAAAAATAAAGTTATAATCCATTTAGTCATTACCTCACCATTAACAGCTAATATTATAAAGAATATTATTGCAATTAATCCAATCAATGCTTGAAAAATTGAACTTATTAAATACCATTTACTTTTCATTTTTCCTCCTAATATCTTAATCTTACGATCAATTTTGATTATAATTTAAAATTTTTTTTATTAGAATTTCTTATTTCAAATAAATCAAGATAATCCTTCATTTGCACTTGAACTATATCTATTGGTTTTAAAGAATGATAACATCTATATTGATAACTCATCGCATCCTTAATCATATCATCATTTTTTTCAAACACATAAACATATCCTATCGCATCAATATCAATGTCTCTATTATTTAACACAGCATATGGATAATCTATAGTTCTATTATAAGTTTCAAACCACGAATCGTTTCCAAATTATTCTTTATATATAAATCCTTTTTTTAAAGCATAGGGAACACATTTATAAAATACAGGATACATAAATACTGCACAATCCACATTATCTTGATTTCCACCACTATCATGAGATTGTTGTGGTTCCAATTCTTCCATTAACTTTGGACTACCATGAAATAAATACTTAGGATTTTCAGGATTATTATTTAAATATTTTTTAATATTATTTTCCATTAATATCACTTACTTATATTTATTATATCATACTCTTTTAAAATGTAATCACGTCGTAATACTACTATATTGCGATTGAATAAGTTTCTAATTTACAAAAAAAACGTATCTAAAACGTATCTAACGCGTATCTAAAATCAGTAATTTATTTTAAACGTTGAAAAAAGCCTTATTTTACAAGGCTTTTTTTACTTACCATGACATTGTTTATATTTTTTACCACTGCCACATGGACAAGGATCATTTCTACCAACTTTCTTTTCTACTTTTTTAGGTGTTGATTTTACTTTTTCCTTTCCATCATTTAAGTGGATATTTTTTACTTCTTCTCTTTCAATATTTTGTCTTATTTCAGCATTTAGTAAAAATCTTGATATTTCTTCACTAATTGTAGCAAGCATATTATCAAACATTTGGAAACCTTCTAATGCATATACTTGAAGTGGATTTGTTTGAGCATAACCTCTTAAACCTACACCTTCTTTTAAAGCTTCCATACTGTCTAATTGATTCATCCAGTTTTTATCAATAACTCTTAATGAAATTGATTTTTCAAAATCATTTTGAATATCTTCTGGAATATCTTCTAATTTCTTATTATAATCTTCAATTACAATATTATAGATATCATCTATTATTTCTTCATTTGACTTATTTTTAAAATCTTTTTCAGTTAATTTTTTCTTCTTTAATAAATGTGAATTAAATGTTTCAATAATATTATTAATATCATTTTGTGTTAATACACCTTCTGGTGCTAAGTGAGAATTAATTTGATTAGATACAAATGATTTAAATGTCTCTAATACTCTATCTCTAATACTTTCTTGATCTAATATTTCATTTCTTCTATCATATATGATTTCTCTTTGTTTAGCTATTACATTATCAAAATCAAGTAATCCTTTTCTTCTATCAAAGTTAAATCCTTCAACTTTCTTTTGAGCTGATTCTAAACTCTTAGAAATCATTTTATTAGAAATAGCTTGGTCTTCAGCAACACCTAAATTTTGCATAATAGTTTTGATTCTATCAGAACCAAATTTAACCATTAAGTCATCTTCCATAGATACTAAGAATCTTGTAGTACCTGGATCTCCTTGTCTACCAGAACGACCTCTTAATTGATTATCAATTCTTCTTGAATCATGTCTTTCAGTACCAAGTACGTAAAGTCCACCTAATTCTCTTACACCTTCGCCTAACTTAATATCAGTACCACGGCCAGCCATATTTGTTGCGATTGTAACTGCGTTTTTCTCACCAGCATGTGCAATGATATGTGCTTCTTTTTCATGATTCTTTGCATTTAATAATTCATGTTTGATTTTTGCTTTTGTTAATAATTGGTCAACAATTTCAGATGTCTCTACAGATGCTACACCTATTAATATAGGTCTTCCTGTAGAATGTATTTCTTGAACCATTCTAACTAATGCTTTAAATTTACCATTTAAAGATGAATAAATTAAGTCTGGTTGATCATCTCTAATTACTGGTTTATTTGTTGGAATACATACTACATAAGTATTATAAATATTTCTAAATTCCTCTTCTTCTGTTTTAGCAGTACCTGTCATACCAGATAGTTTATTATACATTCTAAATAAGTTTTGGAATGTAATTGTAGCAAGTGTTTTAGTTTCTTCATTAATAGTAACATTTTCTTTAGCTTCAATTGCTTGATGAAGACCTTCACTAAATTGTCTACCATGCATTAAACGACCTGTGAATGTATCAACAATTAATACTTTGTCATTTTCTACAACGTAATCAACATCTCTTTTAAATCCATAATTTGCAACTAGTGCTTTATCTAAATTATGAACAATTCCACTATTTGAAATATCATATAAATTATCAGTGTGAAGAAGTTGTTCACAATGTTTAACTCCTTCTTCTGTAAGAGTAACTCTTTTAGTTTTTTCATCTACTACATAATCATCTATCTTTAATGATTTTGCTACTCTATCTGCTTCTTTATAAACATTACTTCCTTTAGCAACACCACCACTAATAATTAAAGGTGTTCTTGCTTCATCAATTAAAATTGAGTCAACTTCATCGATTATAGCAAAGTTTAATCCTCTTTGAGTTCTATTTTCTGCATGTACTACCATATTATCTCTTAGATAATCAAAACCTAATTCATTATTAGTTGTATATGTTATATCACATGCATAAGCTTCTTTTTTCTCTTGTGGAGATTTTTCACGAATATTAATACCAACTGTTACACCTAATAAGTCATATATAGGCCCCATCCACTCTGCATTACGAGTTGATAAGTATTCGTTTGTTGTAATAACATGTACACCTAGTCCTGATAAAGCATTCAAATAAGCTGGTAAAACTGTTGTCAATGTTTTTCCTTCACCAGTTTTCATTTCAGCAATATTTCCTCTATGTATTGCTATACCACCTATTAATTGAACTCTAAATGGTTTTTCACCTAATGCTCTATAACAAGCTTCTCTAGCTAAAGCAAATGCCTCAACCAATATATCATCTAATGTTTCACCATTTTCTAATCTTTTCTTAAATTCTTCTGTTTTAGCTTTGAATTCAACATCTTTTAATTTTTGCATATCTTCATCTAAAGCTTCTATTTGAGTTACTAATTTATCTATCTTTTTTAATTCTTTAGTTTCATAATCAAAAATGCTCTTAAATAATCCCATCTTGCGTTTCCTCCTCGTAGAATATTATATCAAACAAAAAAAGAAAAGTGAACATTCACCTTTCTTATCTTCTTAATGATTGTTTATTAACAACTTTAAGAGCTTTGTTAAAACATGAAACCTTTTCTTTACTATCTATTACATAATTTGTTTCATCAAGTCCTATCTCTTGCAATTCAGCATAATATTCTTCACGCAATTTTGCATAATCCATTTCATCTACGCCAAATACTGCAGCAAGTGTATTAACATAATGTTCCATATCATCTTCTACATAATTTAGTTCTTCCTCAAAACGAAATTGTTCTTGTTCTTCAGGAAGAATACCATTGTTTTCAAGCAATTCGTGTAAAAACACTTTTTTATTTTCTCTTTCAGTAGCTTTTTCAGCTCTTCTTATACTATTTTCTTCTTTCTTAGCACGAGCTCTTTCTTCATGTATTAATTTAAATTTACTATTTTCTTCCATATTAATTTGCCTCTATTATTCCGTAGTCTCCATCATTTCTCTTATAAACTACATTTATTTTATTTGTATCAACATTTTTAAACACAAAGAATGAATGACCTAATAGTTCCATCTGTGTGATTGCTTCTTCTTCATCAATTGGCTTTAAGTATACTTCTTTACGTCTAACTACTGTTTGTTCTTCATCTTCAAAATATTCTTCTATTTCGATTGATGGAATTTCTTCTTTATTATTAGATCTCTTGTTAGTCAATTTTCCTCTATATTTTTTAAATTGACGTTCAAGTTTATCTACTACTAAATCAATAGCTGCATATAAATCAGGATTTACTTCTTCTGCCCTAATATTATACTTACCACTCCAAATAGTAACCTCTACTTTTTGATCCTTTCCTCTTGCTGATATAAGTGCTTTTGCTTCAACCTCATCATTATCATCTAAATATTTTTCTAATTTAGAAACCTTAGATGTAATGTAATCATTGATAGCTTCAGTCACCTCTATCTTGTTTCCTCGGATATTATATTTCATATCATCCCTCCTAACTAAATATTATCATATAATATACTTTTTATCTATAAATTGAGTCTAAATTAAACATTTCATTTACATTTCAACATTTTTATAAAAAAACAACACACAAATACAATTTTGTGTGTTATTTTTTTAATTTTTTTTCATTCTCTCTTTCTAGTCCAATGTAAAACAATAATGCTAGAATTCCACTAATTGGTGAAATAATTGCATATATAATTGAAACATAAAATAATTTTTCCTTATTCTTTTCTATTTCACTATCTTTCATTAAGCTTACTTTTCTAATATACCAAGAAATTACAATTGTTGGTATACCTACGATTGCTCCAATAATTGATATAGTTTCTAATATACCAACAAATAAACCTATGATTGAGGCAACTTTCAATAAAGAATTATTTTTCATTTTCAATCTCCTTTATCTTATTTACCCTTCTTATATGTCTTTCTTCTTTAGAATTTTCAGTATTAATAAATTTATCAACAATATCTTTATAATTCTTAGTATACTCTGCTAATGTAATAATATTTGCCATATTATGTTCTTTAGCTAGCGCTGCTTCTTTTGGAGTATTTATTTTTGCTGCTCTAATTCCTTTTACTTTATTAGCAACAATACTCATACCAAGGCCAGTACCACATATTAATATACCTAAATCTACTTCTTTTTTATTAACACCATTACATACTTTTAAAGCATAATCTATGTAATCTATGTTTTCTTTATTTTCATCACTATCGCATCCATAGTTTACACATTTAATATTCTTGCTCTCTAAATACTTTATAATTTTATTTTTTAACACTATGCCATGATGATCATTACCAATACCTATTTTCATAACATCATTCCTTTTCTACGTATACTACTTTAGTTTTTGTTAAAAGATCATGTAACCCTTTTCCATCTTTTCTCATATTTATCATTATAACAACAGTAACAGCTATTATTATTTCTATATAACTAATTACATTAGATACAGTTAAATATGTATCCATTTTTAAATTTCTTAATACAAATAAATTAACTGCTGATGTTAAAATATTACATACTATTAAACTTGTTAATAATACCTGATGGAATTTTAATTTTCCTCTTTCTGAAACAAGTCTAATTTTAAGTAAAGCTTTTCCAATTGTTTGTCCTTTATTGAAATATTGAAATATTATAAAATATAATACTTTTACTATTAATATTATTAATGATGAATAAAAACTATAATAGATAAACTCATATTGTAATTTTATTAAATCAACATTCTCAATAGAACTCGTTCCAGCATAAATACCTAGTATGTTCTCACTTAATTCAACATACTTTTCAACATATGGATTTAACACTGGAATATCTATAAATATAGCGGCAATTATACTAACAATAATTACATCTATAATATATGCAAATAATCTTTTAAATGTTGGTTTTTTCATATTCTATTCCTTTTTAGGTTTCTTGTATAAGAATGATAATAAAGCTGATTTTTTCTTTAATAATCCAGAATCTTTATGATTTGAACTAATATTATGTAAAATCATATCACATAAGTCATGTAACTTTCCTGGTTCTAAACTATAATTAGTTGATACTATACTATCATCTACTAAGATAACAGGAACTTTTCCAGAAAAGTTTATAGAACATAGTTCATGTTTTTCATTATACATATCTCTTTGTAAACCATATAAAGATGATATTACTAGACCATATTTGTTTTGAGTACAATAATTACCTACTACACCGACTATTTCATCTATTTTCTTTAATTTATTTTTTAATTCTTCTACGTTTTTAGAATCACTTATATCATAATTTAATATAATTAAATCTTTATCTTTTTGAGCCTCTAAATTTGTAATAATTAATTCCTTATCATATATAAATCCATCATCAGTAGGCATATATTTTAAATCAGGATCTATAGTATTATTTAATCCTGTTAAATAATAGTTAATAAATGGACATCTATCTTTTAAATCAAATACAACACATTTTGCATTAATCTCTTTTAAAGATTTTAACATATATGAAGATGCTACTGCATAGTTATACATATATGGAACTAATACATCGCTTTTAACTGGAAATAATGAAAAATATTGTATTGTTGATTCATTAAATTTTCTATATTTTTGTTCTATTAATTCTTTTTTAATTTTATTAACATCAACATTTGAATAATTAAAGAATAATATTTTATCTCCTTCAGTTATACCATAACCATATGATACAGCAAATGTTCTTGTTTTATTTGGTGGAAGTTTAGATTGTACTTGAACTTCTATTTTCTTACCAATATCTTTCCATTTTTCACCATATTCTGTAATAAATGATTTCATTACATCTTTAAATGGTAACAAATCTTCCATATTTTTTTCACCAGTAACAATACCTACTTTAACATTAGTACCTAATTCGTAATTTAAAGTTGTAAAACTTCTTTCAATATATTTATAGTCATCTAGTGATTCTTGACATAGAATAACATGAATATATATTTTATTCTTAATTTTACTTTGTATTTCTTTAATATAAGTTGCTATTTGTTCAGAAGTTCTTGGTGAATCCCAATAACAAAATACATGCAATTTAATTTTTTCATCTTTGTTCATTTCTTGAACAATATATTTTAATAATGGATTTTCAGGATACTCTACTTTAAAAATATTATTCTCTATAAGATTATATGTTAAAGCATCATCTATACCCATACTAAAGTTTCTATAAGCTCCCTTATAGTCTAAGTATTCATTTGAAATAGATGCAAACATTCTAGAAGTTCTTAATGCTTCTAAATTAGGCATCAATTCACCCGAATATACTGAATATGAATTACTTTTTTCTATACCAAATCCATTAATAAGCATTAATATATTTTTTTTCATAGATTACCCTCCATATATAATTATATCACTATTTTTTTGCTTTTAAATGTTTATAAACCTCAATTACAGGTATAATTGACATTGCTATAAATAATAAGAATATCATTTCTATAAAACTTAAGCTAAATGTTTTTAATTGTGTTGATAGGAATGGAACTTCCATAACAATTACTTGTAATAAAATTGAAGAAGCTATTGCAAATAATACAAATGGGTTCTTTCTAAATCCATTATTAAATATACTCTTCTTTTCACTTCTACAATTTAGAACATGAATATTTTGAATAAATACCATCAATGCAAGAATATATCCTCTTGCATGAGATACTTCTAATCCTAGTTTCTTTATTAAGATAAACCATACAAAGAATACAAGTACTCCTATATAAAATCCACCTAATAATATTTGTTTTGATAATTCTTTTTCAAATAAACTTTCTTTTGGATCTCTTGGTTTATCTTTCATTATAGTTTCTGTTTCTCTTTCAAATGAAAGTGCCATATCTTGTAATCCATCAGTAACTAAATTTAACCATAATAATTGTATTGCAACAAGTGGCATTTCTAAATCAAATGCTATTGCTAATATAAAGAATAATACTTCTGCAAAACCACATGAAAGTAACATTATGCTAATTTTTCTAATATTTGAATAAGCATTTCTTCCTTCTTCAATACCTGCTACTATTGATGCAAAATTATCATCAATAATAATCATTTTAGCAGTTTCTTTAGCAACATCAGTACCACTACCCATTGCTACACCAATATTAGCAGCCTTTAATGCAGGAGCATCATTTACACCATCACCTGTTACAGCAACAAATTCGCCTTGTCTTTGTAGTGATTCAACAATTTCTAATTTTTGTAAAGGGGTTACTCTTGCAAATACTTTTTTATCTTTAATTAATTCATCAAATTTCTTTTTATTGCCAGAAACGCTTTCTAATTCTTTTCCAGTAATTACTTCTTTTTTACTACTAACAATATCTAAATCCTTAGCAATAGTATATGCTGTTAGTGCATGATCACCAGTTATCATTAATACTTTAATATTAGCTGTTTTACACTCTCTAACAGCTTGTAATGCTTCTTTTCTAATTGGATCAATAAATCCTACTAAACCTATAAAGTTTAACTTAGTAATATCCCTTTCACTATATCTTTCTTTATTTGGTATTTCTCCATCACAAAGAGCTATTACTCTATAACCATTAGCTGCTAATTCTTCATTTTGTTTTAATATTTTTTCTTTATCTAATTTAATCTTTTTGCCATTAACATATGCAGATGAACAAAAATCTAATAAAACTTCTAAAGATCCTTTAGCAGTACAGTATTTTTTATCATCTTTTGTATAGAAATATGCACTATATTTTTTTTCTGATTCATATGGTATTTCATATATCTTTTTATATTGAACCTCATTAACACCAAGTTTCATAGATAATGCTATGAAGGCTATATCTATTGAATCTCCAAAACTATTCCATTTATGTTTTGTTTTTTCTAACATAGCTTCATTATTAATATTTCCTAATATAGAAATATATTTAGCATTTTCAACATTAGAATTATTTATTGGAATAATATTACCATTATCATTATATCCAGTTCCTTCAATATCAAACTCTTCTCCATTAGGAAGTAGTATTTTTTTAGCAGTTTGTTCATTAACTGTTAGTGTTCCTGTTTTATCACTAGCTATTACTGTACAACTACCTAAACTTTCTACAGAGTTTAATTTCTTAACTATTACATTTCTTTTTGCCATTTTATTAGCAGCGATTGTAAGAGCCATTGTAAGAGCAAGTGGTAATCCTTCAGGCATAGCTGATATTGATAAAGCTACTACACAAGTAAATATATCAAATAAATTTGTTCCTTTTTGATATAAAATAAACGCTATTATTACAGCTATAACCAATATAATTGCTGTTATTTGTTTAGAAAATCTTTCCATTCTTAGAACAAGAGGTGGTTTACTCTCTTCAGTAGTTGTAACTTTATGAGCTATTTTACCTACTTCAGTATTAATGCCTGTTTCTGTTACTACTGCTATTGCTCTACCTGTAATAATAGATGTTCCTGCAAATATAGTATTTGATTTAATACTTTCTTCACTTTCATCAATTAAATGATGTGTTTTTACAACTGCTATACTTTCACCAGTTAAAACTGATTCATCTACAGTAAGATTATTGCTTTTTATAATTCTAGCATCTGCTGATACTTTAGTACCTGATTCTACTATTAAAATGTCTCCAGGCACTATATTAGAAGAATCTACTTCAACTTGTCTATTTTCTCTTATTACTTTTACTTTAAACTTAATAAGTTCTTTTAAAGCTTCACTATTTTTAGCTGCTCTATATTCTTGAACAGTAGATACAATAGCATCAACACATATAATAAAAATGATTACTAAAGCATCTGTTACTTCTCCTACAATAAAAGATAATATAGCTGAAGCTATAAGTACATAAATAATTGGATCTTTTAATGAACCAAAAAATAATTGAGCAACACTCTTTTGTTCCTCTTTTGGTAGTTCATTTAAACCAAACTTATCCAATCTTTCTTTAACTTCTTTTTTATTTAGACCGTTTAAAGATGTTTTATATTTTTTTAATAAACCATCTGTTATTACATTTTTATTACCCTTTTTCATACTATATCCTCTATTTAATTATAAGTTATTATTGACTTTTTTTCAACAAAATAAAGGAGAGATTAATTCTCCCCTAATGTTACTTGAACTGTATATTCATTTTTCATTCTCTTGAACGTTACATTTATTGTCTCGCCTGGACTATGTTTATATAAATAGTATCTTAATTCTGCAACATTATTAACCTTAATATCACCTATTTTTGTAATAACATCTCCTGGTTGCATTCCTACTTTTGAACATGATCCACCAGGAGTTACCCTTACAACTAAAACACCTGAGGTAACAGAATAATCAATATATGTTCCATAATAAGATGTTGCATTTACTAAATCAGCCATACTTATTCCAAGAGTTGCTCTTTTTCTTTTAACACCACTTATTATTTCATCTGCATATTCTTTAGCATCTTCGATTGGTATTGCAAAGCCAATTCCTTCTATTTCAGATTCAACAATTTTCATTGAATTAACTCCAATTACTTCACCATTTATATTACAAAGAGGTCCTCCACTATTACCTGGGTTAATAGCAGCATCTGTTTGCATAACATTCATAATCCAATCTTTTGAATTTGAACTAACGGAAACAGCAACCATTCTATCTTTACCACTTAGTATTCCTTTTGTAACAGTACCAGCATAACTTGAATCAATTGGTGAACCTATAGTAAACACTGTTTGTCCAAGTTTCATTTTTTCACTACTTCCTAAAGTAGCTACACTTTTAACATATGATTTATCTATTTTAAGAACACCTATATCAGCAAATTCATCACTACCTATTTTAGTACCTTTTACAGTATCTCCACTAGATAAAATGATTCTAATTTCATCAGCACCATTTATTACATGATGGTTTGTTAATATATAACCGTTACTATCATATATAAAACCTGATCCTGTTCCTTTAACATTTCCACCAACTATTTTCTCTATTACTACAACTGAATCATATACTTTTTCAATACCTTTAATAAGCGTTTTTTCATCACTATTACTGTTTATTATACTTTGTCCATCATTTTGGTCAATTGAAAAAAGATAGTATACCAATCCTCCCATTGAAAGAATGAATATGATTGCACATACTATTAATACTAAATTACTAGATTTTCTTTTTTTCTTTTCTTCAAACATAATCTTATTCTAAATATGAAATTTGTTTATAATTTTCAGGGAATCCCATTCTATATAAAATCTTTTGAACATCAATTGATTTTAATTTAGAACTTAGCCAATCAATTTCATAATCTATCTCATTCATCATCATTTTAAAATCTGAAAAAGTTAACATTTGTTTTAATATAATAATTAAAGCAAATATATCACTTTTACCAAATATATATTTATCATCAACTTGTGGAATATTTAGTAATAAATGATATTTAGTATCATCTATTTCTTTTTGTGTTACATGATTATATAAAATATCTTCATGAGCACATAAATTTCTATAATTAGATAGTATTGATAAATAATCTCCTAATGCAGAACTATCTAAGTTTTTATAATAAGATGCTATCTCATCTTTTTCTTCTTGTCTTAATATAGTAAATAATTCGCCCATTAAACCAAAACTAAGCACTTTTACACTTACCCATAAAGGAATATATCCATAATTGTTTATATAATGGGATGTTGCCTCATGTTGATATCCATTTATTCTTATTTGTCTTTTAACTTTTCTAATTAAATCATTTATTTGTCTTGCTTTTTCTTTATTTCTATCAAAGTTATCTGGATTTAAATAATCTTTTTCTTTATAACCAAACTTTTTACTTAAAACATAACTAAATATAGACTTATAGTTATTTTCAACAATTAATACGTTTTTAAATATAATATTTCTAAAGAATCTATCAAAAGTAAATAAAGCATACATTTCTTCAAATGTTGCCCCATCTATAAATCTTTTAGATCCTACAGCTAAGAAAGGTCCCCTATATCCATTCAAAAAGAAATAATTTTCTCTTAAAATGATTTCACTAGCTCTATCGTAATCTTCAATTGTTAAACCCTTACTTTTAAGGATATCCAATTGTTCATCAATTGTTCTGAATACTTTAGCTCCCATTTTCCACACCTTTCTACCATAAAATGATTATATCATTAATAATTATTATTTAAATATTTTTTAAGCAATTTTACACCCTATTTTTCAATCCAAAGGGCATGCAATTTAACATCATTATATGAATAATCACATCCATTTTTATCTCTTTTAATATTTGGTTTAATATTTAATTCATCAACTTTATTTAAAAATAACTCATCATAATACCATCCATTAAAAACATATCCCTTTTTTACTGGAGTTGGTAATTCTATTGTTTCATTTGTTTCACAATATGTACATACTTCTTTTTCATCAAGTACTTTGCCATCTGAATATAATAATATCTTATATGAATTTTTATAAAACTCAGGGCATGAAACAACATTACTTACTTCTTTATTAGAGCAAGAACATAAAAATAATATTGTAATTATTACTAATAATCCCTTTTTCATATAAACCTACTTTTTTAGATAATAATGTTTTATTGGTTTAAAATTATCATCTAATTCATAAACTAATGGATTTCCTGTTGGAATCTCAAGTCCAACAATTTCATCATCAGATATATTATCTAAATATTTAATAAGTCCTCTTAAACTATTACCATGAGCAACTATTATTACTTTTTTATTATCTTTTAAACTTGGTAAAATATCTGATTCCCAATATGGAATAACTCTTTCAACTGTATCTTTTAAACATTCAGTATGAGGAATATATTCTTTATAATCTTTCTTCATATCTAAATATCTTTCATCATTATCATCTAGAGCTGGTGGTTGAACATCGTAACTTCTTCTCCAAATATGTACTTGTTCATCACCATATTTATCAGCTGTATCTTTTTTATTTAATCCTTGTAAAGCACCATAATGTCTCTCATTTAATCTCCAATGTTTATTTATTGGAATATCTTTTTCTCCTAATTCATCTAATATTAAATCTAAAGTATGATTTGCTCTTTTTAATACTGAAGTGTATGCTACATCAAATGTATATCCATTTTCTTTTAAAACTTTTCCTGCTTCTTTTGCTTCTTCTATACCTTGCTCAGATAAATCTACATCTGTCCATCCTGTAAATCTATTTTCTAAATTCCATGCACTTTGTCCGTGTCTAACTAAAACTAATTTTATCATTTTGTTCTCCTTCTATTACCTAAATAATTATAACATAATTATTTTTCCATAACACCTATATATGGTAAATTACGATATTGTTGATTATAATCAAGTCCATATCCTACTACAAATAAATCTTCTATTTCAAAACCAACATAATCAGCATCTATTTCTACTACCCTTCTTGATGGTTTATTAAGTAAAGTACATATTTTTAATGAACTTGGATTCATATCATTAATATATTCTTTTAAGAACTTTAATGTACGTCCTGTATCAACAATATCTTCAATAATTATTACATCTTTGTTTTCAATATTATCTTTTGATATAGAAAGATTTAATTCAATCTTTCCAGTTGATTCAGTACCTGAATAACTAGATGCTCTTAAAAATTCCATTCTAGCATTTCCCCTATAATTTTTTAATAAATCACATGCAAAGAATACTGCCCCTTTTAATGTACATATAAATACCACTTCTTTTTTACCATATTCCTTATATAGTTCTTTAGATATTTCTTTTACTCTAACATCAAGTTCTTTCTTACCAAATAATTTTCTAATTTTTCCCATAACACTCCTTCATTATTTATTATCTTACATAATTATTATATCATTTTAATACAAATTAAAAAGTCCAAAAATGGACTTTATTTTATTTTATTTAAATCCCCATTAATAACAATTGGATCAAATCCTTCTATTTCATCATATAACATTCCTTCGGGAATATCATTATATAGGAATATTTTTTTATTTGCTCTATAAGCTTCATACATTTCTAAAAATGTTGCTCCACCTATATAGTTTTTTAGGATTTGTCCATCTTTTTCTTTATCAAAATTTAATACTAAAACAGCATCAATACTATTAATTCTTTCTTCACTTTGTTTAAACATTCTATCTTTAAATTCTTGATGTTCTTTTTTACCTAATTTTTTCATTTTTTCTTCAGTATCAGGTTCATCATAACAATTAGGTAATACAATTGTATGTCCATTTTTTTCTAATACTTTTCTTATATCTTCTATTTTTGAATAAAACTTTTTACTACAAATTATAAATATTTTCATAGTAGTCACCTATTTTTCTTTCTTTTTATTATGACACCCACATTTACATTCTTTTGAACAACCTTTTTCTTTGCAAGTACACTTTTTTCCTTCTTGACATCCACACTTACAATCTGGTGAACAATTACATTTCTTTTCCATTTTTGCCTCCTTTAAAACATACACTATAATATATTATATCATTTTTTATTATTTGCTTTTAATTATAATTTTTTATTTACACTATTTAATAAAATTAAAAAACCCAATAATGGGTTTTTTATATTATCTCTTACTGAATTGTGGTGCTCTACGTGCTTTCTTAAGACCATATTTCTTTCTTTCTTTAATTCTAGCATCACGAGTTACCATACCAGCAGCTTTAAGTGTAGGTCTATTTTCTTGGTTAGCTAACATAAGAGCTCTTGTAATTCCAAGTCTGATAGCTCCAGTTTGTCCACTGAATCCTCCACCTTTAACTACTACGTTAATATCATATTTATCTTTAGCATCTACTAATTCAAGTGGTTGAACTAAATCCATAACTAAAGTGTCATAAGGCATATATTCATTAACATCTTTATCATTAACTGTAATTTTACCAGTTCCTTTAGTAATAGTTACTTTAGCAACACTTCTTTTTCTTCTACCTATAGCAGTATATTTTTCTTCTTTTGCCATATTACTTTACCTCTAAACTTTCTGGTTTTTGAGCTTCATGTTTATGTTCAGTACCTGCATAAACAAATAATTGTCTGAACATTTGTCTTCCTAAAGTAGTCTTTGGAAGCATTCCTTTAACAGCTCTTTCTACCATTTCAACTGGATATTTTTCTATCATAGTCTTAGCGTTTCTTTCTCTTAATCCACCTGGATATCCGCTATGATTATAATACATCTTATCATTTAATTTATTTCCAGTTAATTTAACTTTTTCAGCATTAATAATAATTACATTGTCCCCACATGCTACATGAGGTGTATAAGTTGGTTTGTTTTTTCCTCTCAATACATGAGCAGCTAATGCAGCAACTTTACCTAGAGGTTTTCCTTCTGCATCAATAACATACCACTTATGTTCAACTTCTTCTTTTTTTAACATAAATGTTTTCATATTTTAATTATCCCTTCTTTGAATTTAATGCCATCATATTTGCAACTATGATTTTCTTTCCCACAGAAATTGCATCTCCTTCAAAATGTACCGGGACTATTATATAAAATGAATTATAAAAAGTCAAATGTTTTTTGCCCATTTTATGCTTTTTTTACCATATTTTTAATATTCATTCCTTGACTTTAAAAATAATACATTATACAATTATTTATATAATAGGAGTTGGTTATGACATACAAATCATTAAAATCTATAACTATTTTTGTAGCAATTCTTTTTATTATGTCATGTGCGTGTACTTATCTAGGTTATACAACTAATAAAAACAAGCAAAATGAACCTGAAAAACCTACTAAAAATGAAACTATTGTTGATAAACATATTAAATATAAATATTATTTAGAGGGAGTCGAAGTTAGTGAAATGCCTACTAATAAAAAAAATACAGACACTAATGAAACAAATGAGACTGAAGAAGAACCTCTATATAAGTTTGATGAGTATAAATGTACTAATGGTGTTACTGGAGAATTTGATAATGATGAATGGAAATTCATACCTAGTGATGATATTGATTCAGAATGTAGTTTATATTTTAATAAATCTAAATATGAAGTTAAATTAACTGTTATTAAAGGAACTCCTGATGAAAATAACAATTACTTTGTAGAAAGATTTAAAGATGGAGAATTTAAAATAACTCCTGATGTAGGATATGAATTTTTAGATTCACAATGTTCTAATGATAAAGTTGCTAAGTATGACACATCTAAAAATATTCTAAAAATAAGTGCTGTTAGTAGTGACGTTGCTTGTAAAGTTACATTTACTCAAATGAAAATGTCATTTGAATTAACAGTTAAAAATGGTAAATGTGAAAACTCTTGTGTTGGTGGAAAAATTAAATCTGAAGAATATTATGGTGAAAGCCTATCATATATTATTTATCCACAAGATAGATATGAATTTAAAAAAGGATCTAAAATAACTTGTACTAATAATCAAGTTGCTACTTATGAAAGTAATAACTTTTCAATATCTTCTTTAACTAACAGTACAAAGTGTACTTTAGAATTTACTAAATCTACAGTTAAAAAATATACAATACGTATTACTAACTCAGAAGATTCTGTTATAAAAGAAAAATTTGCTATTACACAAGGAACAGATGAAATGGAAATTGAAGAAGGAAGTACAGCTACTTTATCTCTTTCAATTCTAGATGGGGTTGAATCAATTCCTAAATTAAGTTGTGATAGTCAAATACCTGATGTAAATGCTAGTAACAATGGTTATACATTTACTTGGATGGGAGTATCAAAAAATATTAATTGTAGAATTGTTGAAGAAGCAAAACCTATAGAATAAAAAGTTTTCAAAAAAGAAAACTTTTTTTATTGAAAAAAATAATATAAAATGATAAATTATGCATGAGGAAAAAATATGTGGAAAATAGGAAATGTTAAAATTAATAATAGAATTGTTTTAGCTCCAATGGCTGGCATTTCAAATAAAAGTTATAGGACTATCATAAAAGAAATGGGATGTGGTCTTATTTATTCTGAAATGATAAGTACAATGGGGATTGTTTATAATAGTAAAAAAACAATAGATATGTTAAGTATAGATGATAATGAAAGACCAATAAGTATTCAAATATTTGGTAGTGATGTTGATTCTTTTGTTAAAGCTGCTAAATTTGTTGAAGAACATTCTCATCCTGATATTATTGATATTAATATGGGATGTCCTGTTCCTAAAGTTGCACTTAAATCACAAGCCGGATCTGGATTACTTAAAAATCCTCAAAAAATATATGAAATTGTTTCAAATGTAGTTAAAAATACAAATACACCTATAACTGTTAAAATAAGATTGGGGTGGAATAATGATACTATTAATTGTGTAGAAGTAGCTAAACTAATAGAAAAAGCTGGTGCTAGTGCAATAGCTATTCACCCAAGAACAAGAGAACAAGGATATAGTGGTTCTGCAGATTGGTCATATATTAAAAAAGTTAAAGAAAGTGTTAATATTCCAGTAATTGGTAATGGAGATATTAGAACTATTGAAGATGCTAAAAGAATGTTAGATGAAACAAATTGTGATGCTATTATGATAGGAAGAGCTGTCATTGGTAATCCTTGGTTTATAAAAGAATGTTTAGAATATGTTGAAAATAATAAAATAATAGACAAACCTAGTTATATAGATATTTTAAATATGATAGTTAAACATTATAATCTTATTAAACAAAATGAAGGGGATAGAAAAGCAATACTTGATATTAAGACACATGCTCTTGCATATTTAAAAAATATACCTGGAACAAAAGAATTAAAAAATAAATTTGCAATTTGTAAAAATGAAAATGAATTTTTTGAATGTATAGATATGTTAAAAAATCATATAAAAAGCCTAGAAGAATAATTAAAAAAGACTTATTAATTATTGTAATATGAGTCTTTTTTTTATATAATAATAAATTGAGGAGGAATGGAAATGAAAAAAACTGGATTATTCAAAATAGTAATGTTTATACTACTAGGAGTAATAGTTGCTACTTGGATTTTCTCTGCTTCATACTATTCTAATGGAAGTCTTTCAGAATTAGAAATGTATAACATAGGATTCTTTGATTTTTGGCAACTACTTTTTGGAACTTTTGAATTTCAATATTTTATTCAAATTCTATTATTAATATTATCAGTTGGAGCACTATATGAAGTACTTGGTAAAACTGGTAAATATAGAGCTTGGGTAGAAAAAATAGCTAAGAAATTTGCTGGTTCTGAATTAATATTCTTACTATGTGTTGCATTCTTAATCGCTACTATTACTTCAGTATTTGATTATGGATTTGCATTATTTATCTTTTTTCCATTATTAATAAGTGTTATCTTAGCAATGGGTTATGATAAATTTACTGCATTATTAGCAACATTTGGTTCTATTCTAGTTGGTACTATTGGTAGTACTACTGGATATAACACAACAGGAATTATTAATAATTTAATAGCAGCTGATTCAAGCAATGCATTAATTGTTAAAATTGTTTTATTAATTCTTGCTATAGTAGTTGAATTTGTATTTTTAGCTAAAGCTAAAAGAGCAAAAAATAATGATAAAGCTATTGAAGATGATATGTTTGTTGGTGAAAAATCATCTAACAAATATTCAGTAGCACCTGTAATCATTATATTCTCATTATTATTTGTATTATTAGTCCTTGGTTGTACTTCATGGGAAAACACATTTGGAGTAAAAGTATTCAGTGATTTTAAAGAAACTTTAACATCTACAGAATTCAAACTTCCATATTTCCATATAACAACAACTGGTGTTGATTATGGTACAAAAGATATTGCTATATTTAGTAAAATTCTTGGTACTGTTTCACCATTTGGAGAATGGTATTATGCTGAAATGTCAGTAATGTGTTTATTAGCTACTTTAATTTTAGGATTACGTTATAAAATTAAAAATCTATTTGAAGTAATGGCTGATGGTGCTAGAAAAATGTTAAGACCTGCTTTCTTAGTAATGACAATTTATGCTGTTATCTATTTTGCAGGAAATACAATGTTCTATCCAACACTTGCTAATTTATTATTAAAGATTACTAGTGGATTTAATATTTTCTTTGCTACTTTAACAATGATTATTGGATCAGCATTACACGTAGATATGCTATATGTTGCTAATTATGCAATACCACAAATAGCTGCAACAGGAGCTTCTAATGAAACAGTTGCTATATTAGCACAAGGAATTTATGGTGTTACAATGTTTGTAGCTCCAACTAGTGCAATGTTAGCTTTAGGATTAAGTTACCTTGGAATTTCTTATAAAGAATGGCTTAAGAAATCTTGGAAACTAGTTCTATCATTATTCGTACTAGTAATTGTAGCTACTATAGTTACAATGTTTGTTTACTAAAAGGAAGAATGCTAAGCATTCTTTTTTTGTGCAGTAAAATATGATACAATTATCTTGGTGATGATATATGTATTATGAAGAATTAATATTAATAATGATTATTTTATTTTTACCTTTAATAGCTCAATATAAGGTAAAACATAATTATAATAAATATTCTAAAATTAAAAATAGTGTTAATATGACTGGTCGTGAGGTAGCTCAAAAAATACTTGAAAGAAATGGTATATCATATGTTAAAGTTAATAAAACATATGGTTTCTTAACAGATCATTATAATCCTAAAACAAAAATGATTAATTTATCTGAAGATATATATGATTCTACATCTATTTCAGCTATAGCAGTAGCTGCTCATGAATGTGGTCATGCAATCCAAGATAAGAAAGCATACAGTTTTTTAAGATTTAGATCTTCAATGGTACCTACTGTTAATCTTACATCTAGAGTATCATATATATTTGTTTTATTAGGTTTCTTATTAAGACAAGGTAATTTATTATATATAGGTATGTTATTAATGACAGTAAGTTTATTATTTCAATTAGTAACTTTACCTGTTGAATTTAATGCTTCATCAAGAGCAAAAAAGCAATTAGAAAGTCTTGGCTTTGTACATAAACAAGATAGCAAAGGTGTAAATAAAGTATTAAAAGCAGCTGCTTTAACTTATGTTGCTAGTTTTGTAGCTACAGCTGCTCAAATATTACGTTTATTCTTATTAAGTAGAAACAGAAGATAAATCTTCTGTTTTTTTATGCATAAAAAAATGATAGTTTAAACTATCATTATTTTGTATATGGTAATAAAGCCATATATCTTGCTCTCTTAATTTGATTTGCAATATGTCTTTGATGTTTAGCACAAGCACCAGTCATTCTTCTAGGTAAGATTTTTCCTTTTTCATTAATATATTTAGAAACAATCATTACATCTTTGTAATCAACTGTTTTACCTGCACACATTTGACATACTTTTTTTCTTCTATAAAATTCTGCCATTATTTTCCTCCTTAAAATGGTAAATCATTATCACTTAGTGATACTTCTTTATCATAATTTTCATAAGGATCTTGACTTGGTACATCATATTCTGGAATTTCATCAATTGGAGCTGCTGCTGGAGCATCTACATAACTATTATCACTTGCTGATGAAGATGATGATTCATTCTTTCCACCAACAAATTCTACATTTTCAACATTTACTTCAGTTACATATCTCTTTGTTCCATCTTGTGCATCATAACTTCTTGTTTGAACACTTCCTTCAACTCCGATTAGACTACCTTTCTTAAAAAACTTACCAACAAAATCAGCAGTTGTTCTGAAAGCTACACATGGTAAGAAGTCAGCATCATATCCGCCTTCTCTATTTTTATATCTTCTATTAACAGCTACTGTAAAATTAGCAGTTGTGATTCCAGCACTAGTACTTCTAATCTCAGGATCCTTTGTAAGTCTTCCTACTAAAATTATTTTATTCATATTATTACTCCTCTTCTCTAACAACGATATGTCTTAATATGTTTTCATCAATTTTAGCTTTACGATCAAATTCTTTTACTGCTTCAGCAGTAGCTTCTACATTAAATAAGTAATAGTTTCCTCTTACTTGTTTGTTAATAGGATAAGCTAATTTCTTTTGACCCATATCTTTGTTTTCTAAAACTTTAGATTTCATATCAGTAAGAACTTTTTCAAATGTCTTAACTGTATTCTTTTGAGTCTCTTCATCGATATCTGCTCTAACGATAAACATTATTTCATATTTATTCATTATTACACCTCCTTTTGGTCTTACGGCTTCACATGAAAATGAAGCAAGGAACTTTCGTTCGAAGGTATTATAGCATACAAAACACTTTAAAACAACAATTTTTTATAAAAAAAATATCAAATTACTTTGATATTTTCTTTAATTCTTCATACCACATAACATTTGCTGTTGTCATATATGGAACTGCCCAAATACCTAAAATTCCAAATGTTACTTCAGTACCTAAAATCCATAAGATGAAACTTAATTGGAATACAAAATATTCCCACTTATGACCATTCATCATTTCTTTACTTAATTTATAAGCATGATTAGTTCCAACTTCTTCTGGTTTTTGTCCAGCTAAAATGAATGCTGTCATAGAGTAAGCTATAGCACAAATAATTCCTGGAATTACAAATAATAATGACCATAATGATATAAATAATCCACCTAAGAACATAACTAAGATAACGTTCATATAAGAGCCATCTTTATATCTTGAAATTAATTCTTCTAGTACATCTACTTTCTTTCCATTAACAAGTTTAATGCAATAAGAAGCAAGTCCAACTACTAATGGAGTACAACCTAATGAAACTACTGCTTCTAATATTCCTACTAATGATTCTGGTAGATTTAGTATTGCAACTATAATTCCAAGTGCAAAACCAACAACAAACACTATTCCAAAATAAAGTAGTATTGCTTTCCAAATATTCCATTTATTATTAAAAGCAAATTCTTTAGCTCTTTTTTTAATTTCAACTCTGTTCATGATTATCCTCCTTTCTACATTTTATTTGGAATCTTAATTGCTAAGATTTCTAACAATTTTGAACATGTATTATATATTAATTGTAATAATGCTAAATAAGTTTCTTTCTTATTTTCATCATTTTCATTTAATATATTACATTCTCCATAGAATTTATTAAATAAACTACATATTTCAAATAAATATTCGCATATATAACTTAAAGATTTATCATTATAAGATTTTTCTAATACTTTAGATAATTCTAATAACTTAATAAATATATTTCTTTGCGTTTCATTACATATACTGTGTATTTTATAATCTTTTTTATCTACTTTATTTAATATAGAATTAATTCTAACCATTGTATATAAAATGTAAGGACCTGTTTTTCCTTCAAATGAAGAGAATTTTTCAACATCAAATATATAATCAGTTGTTCTAAATGGTAATAGATCTGCATATTTTAAAGCAGCGCTTGATAAAATATCTAGTGTTTCTTCTTTATCTGAACCTTCATAATTATCCATTTTTTTAGATATTTCATTTCTAATCATATCAATTAGATTATTTAAGCTTAATAATCCACCATCTCTTGTTTTAAATGGTTTTCCATCTTTACCATTTACTGTTCCGAATGAGAAGTGTGCTAAATTAGTTTTTTCACTTACTAATTTAGATTTATAAGATGCTCTAAATACTTGTTCAAAGTATAAACTTTGTCTATCATCAACTATATACCATATTTCATCAGGATTATATTTTTGTATTCTATTATAGATTGTTGCTAAATCACGTGTTGCATATATTGATGCACCATCATTTTTAATAACAATTAATGGTGGTACTTCAATCTTATCATCATCTTTTTTAACATCTATAACTTTAGCACCTTGTGATTCATACATGAAAGGCTCTAATACTTTTAATGTATCATCTATATATTTTAGAGAACTAAGTTCTCCTTCCCATAAATCAAAATCACAGTTTAGAAAATCATATGTTTTTTTAATACTATTTGAAGATACTTCTACAATATCTTTCCACATTGAAAAATATGGTTCAACTTGATTATCAACAAGTGCTGTATAATGTCTTACTTCTTCCATTCTAGCTTCATCTTCACTAGCAGCTTTATTAGCAGCAGGATAGTATTCAGCTAATTCTTCTTCGGTTATTTCTAATTTAGGATATTTTCCTTTATAGTTTTCATCAAAATAGCATAATTCTGGTTTTCTTTTCTTTATTTCTGAAATTAACATACCAGATTGTCTACCAAGATCTCCTAAATGTACATCACCAATTACTTCATTTCCAAATAGCTTAGCCAATCTTTTAATACCTTCACCAATATTTGGACTTCTCATATGTCCAACATGTAAAGCTTTAGCAGCATTAGCACCACCATAATCAATAATAATCTTCTTACTATTTTCATCTTTATCATATAATTTATTAAAATCATTGATTGATTCATTCATTAACTTTACAAGTACTTCGTCATTTACTTTTACATTAATGAATCCAGGACCTGCTATACTTACATCTGTAAATCTATTATCTAAATGATCAACTATATTTTGTGCTATTTCCCTTGGATTCTTTGAATAAGTCTTAGCTAATTGCATAGCACTATTAATTTGAAATTCACCCAAATCACGTCTTTGAGAAGGTTCTAAAACAACTCTATCAATTTCATAACCACACTCTTTAAAAACATCTTTTAAATACTTTTCTGTATCTTTAATATAACTCATATTAAAACCTTCTTCCCTTTACATGATTAGATTATAGCACAAAGAATATTTTTTTCAATAACTTAAAAAAATCAATATTTTTTAAACATAATATTATATTTTTATATATATTTTTGCTGTTTTTTGACATTTTACACTAAATATGCTATAATTATATTGTGTGTGGAGCACTATGCTAGTCAAACATACTACTAGAAGATGGGGCTAAAAATCCATTAATTGTACAAATAGGTACTTTATATATTTTGCTTCATTCGCCCAGATTGGGGTAGATATATAATTTAAGAAATGAGGAAAAGATGTAATGGCATATATCGGCTTCCTTTTTTCATTCCAGAGGATATGAACGTACATGTCGTGAGTGAATTATTGGGATAGTAATTGAAAAATAATTTGCAAAAGCGAATAAAAGTAGTTTGCGTTTGTTTGGGAAAACCTCTAGTGTGTCTTTATTATAAAGATTGAAGTGCGGACTAAGTGGTGATCGAGTGATCATACGCGGTAACATATGGTTAGTATCTTTAAAGAGAAATCGCTTCCGGGTAACCAAGAGTAGATACTAGAGAAATTCAACTCGACCAAAGCCGTAAAATTAATTTATAATATTCCATACTATTTTTTTCAAGGGAGTTATTAAAATGTCAAAAGATAATTGGATCATTAAAGCATTTTTAATGACTTTTTTTATAGCTATAATTTTTAGTAGTATATCAAATGTCATTGTAGATAAATGCAATAGTATTATTATTTTAACAATTATTAATCTTTTATTTGTAGGAATTGGAGTTTTATTTGATATAATTGGAACAGCTGTATTAACTGCAGAAGAGGCTACTTTTCATGCTAAAAGTGCTAAAAAAATAAAAGGTTCAAAACAAGGTGTATGGTTAATTAAAAATTCACCAAGAATAGCAAGTATATGTAATGATGTAATTGGTGATATTTGTGGTATCGTAAGTGGTTCTATGGGTGCAATAATAGCCATACATTTATCTAAATTACTAAATATTAATGTAATTATAGTTGCTTTACTAATTAGTTCTCTTATTTCATCTCTAACAGTCGGTGGAAAAGCAATTGGTAAAAAATATGCAACTAAAAATAGTGATGAAATAGTATTTATCGTTGCTAAAATATTAAGTAAATTTAAAAAAGAGTTTTAATTAAAACTCTTTTTTTATTATCTATTACTTCTAAATCTTTCTTTTTGATCTAAAATTTTCTTTCTTAATCTAATAGCATCAGGAGTTACTTCAACTAACTCATCACTTTCAATAAATTCTAATGCTTCTTCTAAAGTAAATGTTTTTGCCTTTGGAAGAGTAATTGCTTCATCACTACTTTTACTTCTTGTATTTGAAAATTCTTTATTCTTACATGGATTAACATTCAAATCTATTTCTTTATTATGGATACCAACAATCATACCTTCATATACTTCGGTAGCAGGTTCAACTATCATAGTACCTCTATCTAATAAATTATATAATGCATATCCATATGTTTGACCTGTTTCAACTGACACAAGAGCACCATTTTTTCTTCCGCTAATTTCTCCAGCATATGGTTTATAAGTATCAAAACTTCTAACCATAATTCCTTCACCTTTAGTATTTGTAATAAAACTGCTTCTATATCCTAATAATCCTCTTGTAGGAACTGAAAATTCTAATCTAACATAATTTTCTTCAGCTGGTTCCATTAATTCCATAGTACCTTTTCTTTCACTTAAATCATTAATGATTGTTCCAGAATACTCATTTGGTACATTTATTATTACCTTTTCATATGGCTCATATTTACTACCATCTATTTCTTTAAAAATAACTTCTGGTTTTGAAATGCTAAGCTCATATCCTTCTCTTCTCATATTTTCAATTAATATTGATAAGTGAAGTTCTCCACGTCCAGATACTTTGAATCCATCGCCTGTAGGTAATTCTTCAACTTCTAAACCAACATTTCTTTCTAACTCAGCATGTAATCTATCTCTAATATGTCTAGATGTAACAAATTTACCTGATTTACCAGCAAATGGACTTGAATTAACTAAAAAGTTCATTGATAGAGTTGGTTTTTCAATTTCTATGCTAGGTAATGGTTCAATTTTATTAACATCGCAAATTGTATCTCCTATTGAAATTTCAGGACATCCTGCTATTGTAACTATATCTCCATAATAAGCTGTTTGTACTTCTTTTTTCTTAATACCTTCATTTACAAACATCTTAGTAATTCTTTCTTTTGTAAGAGAACCATCATTCTTAGAGATTGCTACCATCTGACCAGTACTAATCTTTCCTCTATTAATTCTACCAATACCTAATCTTCCAATATAATCATCATAATCTAATGATGAAATTTGAAATTGTAATGGATCATTTTCATTACCTTCAAATGGTTTTGTTGTTTCAATAATTGTATCTAATAAAGGGAATATATTATCATTAGTATCATTTTCTTCATACTTGGCTATTCCTTCTTTAGCAATACCATAAATAATCTTAAAATCTAATTGTTCATTATCAGCACCTAATTCACAAAATAAATCAAAAGTCATATTAACTACTTCTTCAGCACGAGCATCTTTTTTATCTATTTTATTTATAAATAGAATTGGTTTTAAACCATTTTTTAATGCTTCTTTTAATACAAATCTTGTTTGTGGCATAGGTCCTTCAGCTGAGTCAACTAAAAGAACAACAGTATCAACTGTCTTAATAATTCTTTCAATCTCTGAAGAAAAATCTGCATGTCCAGGAGTATCAACAATATTCATTTTATACCCCTTATATCTAATTGCACAGTTTTTAGCAGTAATAGTGATACCTCTTTCACGCTCTAGATCACCACTATCCATTACACAATCAACAACAGTTTCATTTTCTCTGAAAACTCCACCTTGTTTTAATAATGCGTCTACTAATGTACTTTTACCAGCATCAACATGTGCTACTACTGCAAAATTTATTATTTTTTCCATATATATCACCTTTTTTTCACGCGTTAATAATAATACACTATTTTAATGTATTTTTCAAGAAAAAAGTTTATGATTAACTCATAAACACATCATAGAAACTTTTATAACAGAATGTTACTCTATTTGTACCTTTTTTCTTCTCTTTTATTAAATATCCTTGATCAACTAGTTTATTTAGTACTTTATTAACTGAATTGATATGTAATTTACATTCACTAACTATATCATTAGTAGTAAACACAACTTTCTTTATAATAAATGGATATACTTTATCAATAGTAGTACCTCCTATTGTATGTTTAAACTCTCCTATATCCTTATTATATATTTTATTTAACTTTTTAATCTTTTTAATATTTAAATTACATTGTTCAATTATAGACTGAAGTATAAATTTAATAAATTTATTTATATCATCTTCAACTTCCCCACTTAATAAAGTAAAATATGTATTTTTAAATTTATCTAATACTTCTGATATAAATAAAATTGGAGGTTCTTTCTTACTAGATGCTATTTGGATTGGAAATATAAGTCTTCCTATTTTACCATTTCCTGATATATATGGATGTATTTTTTCATATTGGTAATGTGTAATTGTAGATGAAATAATAGGATGTTCTTCTTTATTATTAATATACTCAATCAAATTATTCATTAAAGGAGTAATTTCAGTATATACAGGTGGTATAAATGATACACTAGATCCTGCTATACCAGGCTTTAAAATATAATTTTGACTTTTTCTAAACTTTCCACTACCTTTAGTTAAATTATTCTTTTTACAATTAAGAAATAATGTTTTATTAATCTTATGAAATGTATCAACAGTAATACTGTTCATTGAATCACTAACGCCTATTAAAAGTGCTTTTTTCATATTATTAAATTCTATATAATCATTATTCTTAATCATATATGGAGTATGAAACATAAATTCCTTTTCTATTTTTGCTCCATCAATTTTAAATGAATAATATAAATCACTAACAAAAGCACATTCAAGGAATGAAGAATATTCATAACTCATATTTTTTAAATAACCTTTATATTCTCCATATGTTTCTTCTGCCTCTGCTAAGAGATTAATTAATTCTCTATTTTGAGTATATTCAATTGGTAACTTTTTAGCTTTATATGGTTCCATATCCTACCTCCATTATAATTATAACATAAAATTATTAAAAAATATACATATTATTAATTGTTTGTGTGTATGTATATTATTAGGCCAACAAAAAAGCAACCAGTTCTGATAAAACCAATCGCTTCTAGTTTCCGAAAAGAATTATGAATCATTAATAATAAATTAATATTATTAACACATCTAAATATTATCAGTATTTAGCATAATCACTTATCATTTTGAGTTTTCTTTCTCAACGATATACCATTTGTCCTTAGTAGATAAGTTATTCTATTCTTAATTTAATAAGTTGGTGTTATACAAGGAATGTTATTTAGATAGCATATTATTAATAAATTAATATTAATAATATGAACTAATAATAACAGGTCCAAATATTATAATTCAATAATACTTAATTATAGATAAATAATAAATTAGATAAATATTAAATAAATAATACTTATATTACAAATAAA
>CAMMYS010000013.1 GCA_946528555.1 uncultured Mycoplasmatota bacterium | reverse complement strand
AAAGATAATTATCAAATAAATTATTATTTTCATTTAAAACATATTTATCACTTAATACATTATGATTAAATAATCCAACATTTATTTTTAAATTATTTAATTTTAATATAGCTTTTTCTTTAGTAGATGAATCCATCCATTCAAGTTTATTAATATTATCAATATAGTATTTAATTATTTCATCAATTAATTCAGTTATTTCATTTTCATCTTTTTTACTAAAGTTTTTATTTGCATATTCTTCTTCAACTAAATCATTAAATATACTAATAATAGTATCTCTTGTAATTTTATCTAAATCATAATCATCTTCACTACCTAAATCTTTTGCTAAATCATATTGCAATTTTAAATAATCTTCAGATAAAACATCAGAAAAACTTTCAAGTATTCTACATATAAAATAGTTTTTTAATAAATCTAAATTGTTATTATTTAAATAACTATTAAAAGCTTTATAATTTTCAATATCTACAATACTATAAGTTTGATTATTTAAACCTCTCATGCTTAAATATTTATCAATATTTATATTAGTATATATATTTTGCAAATCATCTTTATCAATAATATTGTAATAAGAAATCATATCAATATAATCATCAGACTTTTTAGACTTAGATGAAATATCTATTTTCATTTCTAATATATTATTAGCTATTTTTCTAGCTTCTTTTTCTTCATATCCATATAATTTTAATATTCTATTTACGTATTTTTGAATAATAGCTTCATAACTATCAAAATCACTATTTGAATATACAGTAGGATCAGAATCAAAATCAAATGATATTGGATAAAAATATACTATATATTTACTAGAATCTTTAAAATCTTTAGATATTTTTGAATTAGTTAATAAAAATAATTTAAGATCTTTTTCAACTATAAATATTTCATTAATTAATTCATTTATATTCTTAGAATTATTAATACCATCAATATACTTTTTAAGTGGTTTTATACCTAGTTTATTTCTAGTATTCATATCTTTATAATTATTATATATTATTTTAATATTTTTATTATCTGATGCGATTAATTCATCAGCAATTTTATCTATTTCTTCATCAACTTCATCTTGATATTTTTCAACCATACTCCATCCAGTTGAATTTTCTTCAATTGGATTTTTTTCTATATAATCATGATTAATATAGTCATAATAATCATTTATATAGTTCTTACTTTGCATTCTAGAGTATATTTTAGGTCCAAATAACGAAGATAATATTAATAAAGCTGCTATTACTTTAATTATATTTTTCTTCATAAAAATCACCCAAATAATGTTTTCTCAGACTTATATTGTTTTGAAATATATATAATTATTATAACTATATAAATTATTGTACTAATAAGCATTGCTAATAATGATGATAATGTAAAATCACCAGTTAATACTCTATTTAATGCTAAACCACAGTTTGCAAGAGGAATAATATCAAATAATTTACTATCCATATCAAGTAATTCTAAGAACATTGGAATCATTGAAATAAAAGATAATCCTTGTAATGCACTTTGAGCTTCTTTATATGATTTTGTATTTCCTGCTAAAGCCATTGCTATACCAGCAGATAATAATGAAGATATTATTATAATAAATACTGTCATAAGAATAGATGTTGCAGAAAAATTAGTACTAAAGTCTTCAAATGCTACAAATAACATCTTTCCTATTGATAAAGCTGGAACTAATAGTAATAGTGCAGCTAATCCTAAGATAATACCACAAGCTGCTATTGCTAGGTATTTACCAGTTATTATTTCACTACTTTTAATTGGAAAAGTAAGCAATGTTTCAAGTGTACCTCTTTCTTTTTCACCAGCAGTTGCATCAGTAGCAACAGTAGATGTACTTATAACTATTATCATAAGAATATATGTAATAGATATGCTAAGTAACATCATTAAAATAGCATCTTTTCCTTCTTCACCAAGTGTTTCAGATTCAACAATTATATTTTTAAATACTTTATCAGGATCAATATCTTGACTTACAATATAATTATTAGCAATATTTTCATTATAAGCAGTTAAATAAGCATTTACATATGAATATATCATAGTACCAGTATTTGATGACATATCACTATATATCGTATATGTTTTATCATCTTTTATTACATATCCATCAATTTCATCATTTTTATATGCTTTATCTAATGCTTCTTTATCAGCATAGTATTTAAAGTCTAATTCACCAACTTCATTAATAATAGTCTTTTCAGTATTACTAATTTCATAGTTAGCACCTATTATATAATTTGAATCTTCCATTACATCAAACATAAATCCCATAAGTAAAACATAGAAAGGAATTATAAATGGAAGCATAATAAGTGTTACTAATGATTTTTTATCACGAAAAATACCTCTTAATTCTTTAAAAATAGTGGTTTTAATATTACTCCATTTCATTATTATCACCTCCTATTAAAGATAAGAAAGCATCTCTAATATTTGAAGTTTTAGTTTCTTTTTCAATTTGTTTAGGAGTACCTTCTGCAATAATTTTACCTTTATTAATTAATACAACTCTATCACATATATTTTCTGCTTCTTCCATATAATGTGTAGAATAAATAATACATTTATTTTTCTTCTTTTCTTCTTTAATAAAATCTAATATTACTTGACTAGAAATAATATCAAGTCCGCTAGTAGCTTCATCCATAATATAGTAATGTGGATCATGTATTATGCATCTAGCAACTCCTACTCTTTGAGTTTGACCTGTAGATAAACTACCTATTCTTTGATTTTTGAATGATTCCATATCAAATCTCTTAATAATTTCTTCTAATCTTTTATTAAAAGTCTTCTTATCAACTTCATAATAATCAGCGCACATCTTTAATAATTCTACAGCAGATATATCTTTATATAATTTAGTATTACCAGATAAAAATGCTATCTTTTTCTTTATTTCTATATCATTTTTATCATATGTTTTTTCATCAATTATTACTTCACCTTTAGTAGGTTTCATAATTCCAGCTATTATCCTAAGTAATGTTGTTTTACCAGCTCCATTAGGCCCTAATATACCTAATATTTCACCATCTTTAGCTTTAATTGAAATATCATCATCAGCCAAAAATTTAATTTTTTTCTTATTACTATCTAATTTAGTAAATTCTTTAGAAACATTATTAATTTCAATCATACTTACTCCTATTATTTTATCCTAGATAAGTATAACAAAAAAAAGTAAGGATTACTAGTCCTTACACATTTCATCACTTACATGATTCTTTATATAATTCTTTATCATCATCGTCATAATTATTTATATTAAATACATTTTTACTAGATACTGTTTCTTCTCCAAATTTTCCATTACTAAATTTAGTAGTTATAACTGCATTATCATATAATGTTCCTTTTTTAGATGCTTTACAGAAATGTTCTTCTTCCTCTTCTCCTGAACAATCACCAATTACAGAATAAATATTGAAACTATATGTTACTTCTAACTGTTTATCATTTTCATTATATTTATAACTTGCTAATTGCATTTGACCAACATACCATTTATTATCATCATCTGTATTCTTCCATTTTGATAAATCTTCTATAGAAATACTACCTGATTTAAATAAAATATTTCCATTATAATCAAATATAAACAAATCATTATGATCAGGCCCACATGTTGCTACATAGTTTGCCTTAATAGCAATAAAATCATTATATTTTTTAATTTCTGAAATTTCAGAAATAAATCCAATATCATCTATTACATCTTTATCTTTTATTTTAAATGATACTACTTCGTTACCATATTCATCTTCTTCATCATAATAATATGTATAAACATAATCTTTATCTTTTTTAGTTAATAACTCTCTTTCTTCTTCGTTATCTTCATCATTTATAATTTCACTTTCATTAGAAGGTTCATCATTCACTTCAGTAGATATAGTTGATGTAGAATTAGTCTGATCATCATCAACATAATTCATTGTAGTATTAGTTGTCTCATTGCTATTAGTAGCGCTATTATCATCGTTTTTATTTAAAACAATATATCCAATAACACATGCACTACAACATACTATAAGAAGAATAATAACAAATACTATTACTCCTGATTTTTTGCCACCATCATTTTGATTCATTTCAATATTTTGATTATTTTCCATATATTTCACCACTATTATTTTAACAAAAAAGTAGAAATAAATTAAACTTCTACTTTTATTTTACATTTTTATTGTAATATTTATTATAAAATTCTTCTCTAAATTCTAATAAATCATCTTTTTCAATATGTTCTCTAATATCTTCCATTAACTTAGTTAAAAATCTTATATTATGAATAGATATTAATCTTTGACCAAATGATTCATCAGCAACAATTAGATGTCTTATATATGCTTTTGTATAATGTTTGCATGTATAACAATCACAATCACTTTCAATTGGAGTAAAGTCTCTTGCATATTTAGCATTTCTAATGTTCATTCTACCATTTCTAGTATGAGCATTGCCATGTCTTGCAAGTCTTGTTGGAGATACACAGTCAAATATATCAATACCTCTTATTACTCCATCAATTAGATCAATTGGTTCACCTACACCCATTAGATATCTTATTTTATTTTCAGGTAACCATTTAGTAGCATATTCAATCATTTTAAGTTTAGTTTCTGGATCTTCTCCAACACTTATACCACCAACACTATAACCATCAAAATCAAGTTTAGATGTTTCAATAGCAGACCATTTTCTTAGATCTTCAAATTCTCCACCTTGAACAATACCAAATTGAGCTTGAACATCTCTTTTTTTATTAGCATCCATACTTCTCTTAGCCCATCTAAGAGTTCTCTCAACACTATTTTTCATATATTCATGAGTGACAGGATATGGAGGACATTCATCAAAACTCATAATTATATCAGAACCTAATTTATTTTGTATTTCAATGCTTTTTTCAGGCGTTAAAAATAACTTTCTTCCATCAATATGGCTTTTAAATTTAACTCCATCTTCACTAATATCTTTTGGTTTAGCTAAGCTAAATACTTGAAATCCACCGCAATCAGTAAGAATAGGTCCATTTTTATATTGCATGAACTCATGTAATCCACCAGCTTCATCTACAATATCTTCTCCAGGTCTTAACCATAAGTGATATGTATTTGAAAGAATTATATCTGCTCCAGCATCTTTTAATTCTTCAGGACTAAGTGTTTTAACTGTAGCTTGTGTTCCAACTGGCATGAACATTGGTGTTTTATGTTTCCCCCATTTAGTTTCAAATTCACCAAGTCTTCCTCCACAAGAGCAAGTTTTTTTAAGTTTAAATTTTAAATCCATTATTTAACCTCCTCATCAGTTAAGAACATAGCATCTCCAAATGAGAAAAACTTATATTTTTCATTTTGTGCATGTTTATATGCATTCATGATAATATCTACACTAGAGAATGCACTTACTAGCATAACTAAAGTACTTTTTGGTAAATGAAAATTTGTTATTAATGCATCTGCACTTTTAAATTTATATGGTGGATATATAAATATACCTGTTTCTTCAACTGTACTTTTAAACTTATTATATTTTGATATATTTGCTTCTAATGTTCTTAGTGATGTTGTTCCTACACATATAATTCTTCTATTTTCTTCTTTAGCTTTATTAAGTTTGTTTGCTACATCATCACTTATATCATATAGTTCTTTATGCATGTCATGTTTAGTAATATCATTTTCAACAACAGGTCTAAATGTTCCTAAACCAACATTTAGTGTAACATAAAGTATTTCTATACCTTTATCTTTTAGTTTTTCTAAAAGTTCATTAGTAAAATGAAGTCCAGCTGTTGGAGCAGCAGCACTACCTATATTTTTAGCATAAACTGTATTATATCTATCATTATCTTTTAATTTTTCATGAATATATGGTGGTAATGGCATAGCACCAATACTATTTAAATGTTCAACAAATATACCTTTATAATCAAATTTAACATGTGTTATTCCATCATTTAATACTTCTAGTACTTCGCATTCAAAATCGTCTTCAAAATGAATTCTAGTTCCTATTTTAACTCTCTTTTGAGGTCTAACTAAACATTCCCAAATATCACTTTCTATTTCTTTCAATAATAAAACTTCAATCTTGGCATTAGTGTCAATTTTATAACCAATTATTCTACTAGGTAATACTTTAGTATTATTAAGTACTAAAACATCACCTTTATGTAAATAATCAATAATATTATAAAAATGTTCATCTTTAAAATTACCATTATTTTTATTTACAACTAATAATTTAGAATGATCTCTTTCTTTAATAGGAGTTTGTGCTATTAAAGATTCATCTAAATCATAATCATAAGTATTTATATCTTTATAATTCATAAAACTACTAGGAAAACAGCCTAGTGTCTCACCTTCCTTTGCATGTAGATTATATCATATAAAAAGAACTATTAAAAGTTCTATTTAAATGTATCATTGATAATTCCAACTAATGTATCATTATCACGATATCCTACTTCTTCTTTTATTACTTTTCCATCTTTAATAAATAGAAGTGTTGGAATACTCATAACCTTATATTGATCAGCAAGTTCATTAAAGTTATCAATATTTACTTTAATAATATCAGTTTTATCTTTAACAGATTCTTCTATTTCTTCTAAAACAGGTCCCATCATCTTACATGGTCCACACCATTCAGCATAAAAATCAACTAAATGATTGCCCTTACTAATTAAATCATTAAAATTTTCTTTATCCAAATGTATCATTATATTTTTCCTTTCTCTTTTAAATATTTAACGTTTTCGTCTGATATTATATCATATTTAATAAATATTTTAATCATTTCTTCATTCATTTTAGATTTATCATTTATATATGCTTTACTAGTAGTATGTATTTCTTCAATAGCAGTTCTAATTTTGTTAGTTGAATTTGACATAACAGGAGTGTTTTCCAAAATAATACTAGATAATTTAGATCCTTCAATACCAGATACATTAATAAATGGTTGATTTACAATAAGTAATATTACAAATACAATAATATATCCTTCAATAAAACCTATTATTGCTCCTCCTATTTTAGAAAATAATCCAAGTATTATAGTTGCCTTTAATATTTTTTCAATAATACCGCTTATTTTAAGTAAGATAGCAAGTATTATTGAAAGTATTGCAAATACTGCTAAGAAAGATATTAATTCATATAATAAAATATTTAAAATACTTACATCTTTAAATAAACCTTTAAATCCAAAAAATGGAAGGTTTTTATATAAGAATGTTGCTACTGGTACTCTAAATATCCAAGCAAGTACTACAATAGCTACTAATCCAACAAGTAAAACTGTTTCTTTAATTAAACCTCTTCTAATACCACCAAGTATTGAAACAAGAAGTAAAACAATAATTACAGCATCTAATATGTTCATTCTTCTTCACTTTCTTTCTCTATAAGCTCAGCTAAAACATATGGACTATTTATACTTCCATCTCCACTTAATACTTTAGTATCTTTTTTAATTCCTATAACAGGTCTTACATAGTACAAACCTGATACTTTTCCTGGCACTACTCTATTTTTAGAAACAATGAAATTATATGCATCTTGTCCATTAAAATATGCCGGTGTCATAGTATAGAAATCACTATTATTATATAAATAATTATTAGTATTTATTGTTTTAAAATTACTAACTTTTGTATTCTTATTAGGAACAAATCCTGCATAAAATAACTCTTCAGCAGTAATTAATCCAATAGAATAATTAAGCTTATTATTACCTTTTTCATTATTAACTGAAAATCTATCATTTAAATTACAATCAAATTCTATTTTATTTTTATCTTCATTAATAAAATAATTATTAGTTAATTCATAACCAGTATTTAAATTACTATAACCAGAATCGTTATACAAAACACCATTATATTTAAATACATTAGTTCTTCTATTATTACAATAGATAGTAGTTTTATCTATTAAATTCTCATATTCCTTAATATTATTGTTATACCATACATCTAAATATTTTTTTATATCACTTGAATTATTATTCTCATGCTCTTTTTCATAATTATCACTACTTACATTACCATACATATATCCTACATAAGCATTATAATTAGAAAAACTATTATAAGCTATTTTTTCATCATAATCATCAGTACATGTCCCATTACTAAATCTTCCATTATATATTAATTTAATTCCATAATTTTCACTTGTTCTAATAATTTTATAACACATATCACCAATTAGAACATTATTATTTAAATTATTACTTCCTCTATAAAAATATACTTTATTTCCATCAATAGCATTATTAGTAAAATATACACCATCTTTATTATTTTTATAATTATCTGATTCAGTAGATTCTGGATTTGAAGTAATTATTTTCTCTAATAAAGTTCCTTCATCATAAACATATTTACCAGCATTAATGTTTTTAGATGCTATTACATTTATATTTGAAGAAAATGTTTTATTCATATTATCATTTTGATCTTCATCAGTTTTTAAAAAATTAATAGTTAATTCATAAGTATGCTTTTCACCAACAGGAATTTCAATATTTGATGCAAGTGAAACATCACTACTTGGAACAATCTTATCATATATAGCAATTCCATTATTTGATTTTAATGTATAAACCAAATCAGATTTATTTTCAAAATCATTTACAACATTTTCAAGTATTAAATCATAATAAGCTATTCCTTCACTTGTATTTTCTATATAAAATGTTTTTTCTATTTTTTGACCAGTATATGCATTAACCATAGATACATTACTAGTATCTACATACGTTACTTCTACATTCTTATCATAAACTTTAATATCTATAGGTCCTTCTTCTTCATCAGATAAATCAACTGTTAAATATGCATATGTGGACATACCAAAAACTAGTACACAAAGTACTATTCCAATATAAGCAAATAATATAAAATATCTATTTTTTAACATATTCACCTACTTTTATACTAAAATAATTATATAATTTTAATATGTTTTTTTCAATATAATTTGAAAATATGACATATTTTTGATAAAATATCTATGGAGGAAAAGAATATGGTAAACCAATGTGATATTTTAGATGAAAAAGAAAAAATTTTAAGAGAAAAAAGTATTCCTGTTACTTTCCCCCTATCTAGTGAGGATATCTCTTTAATTAATGAAATGATTATGTATCTAAGACTTAGTCAAGATGAAGAATATGCTGAGAAAAACAATATTCGTGCTGGTATGGGATTATCTGCTGTTCAATTAGGAGTTAAAAAAAGATATTTTGTTATTTCATATAAGAATGAAGATGGAACTTTTGAAGAATATAAAGTTGTTAATCCTAAAATTGTATCTAACTCTGAAGAAATGATTTTTGTTGAAGAAGGAGAAGGATGTCTAAGCATAAATAGATATGTTGAAGGAATCGTTCCTAGATATGCAAGAATTACTGTAGAGTTCTATGATGAATTTGGAAATAAACAAACTAAAAGAGTTCGTGAAGAAATAGCTGTTGCATTTCAACATGAAATTGATCATTTAAATGGCATACTTTTTGTAGATAGAATTGATAAAAATGATCCTTACAAAAATAAAGATAAAATGAGAGCAATTTAAAAGTAAACTTATAAATATTTGTTTACTTTTTTTTATTATTATCTTATAATATTTAATATAGGGAGAAGATGAAATGACAGCAGTAAATAAAAAGAGGTTATTAATTTGGGGGTTCTTATTTGTATTATTATTAGGATTAGGAGGCGGAGGTTTTGCTTTAAGCCGATTTATGGGTTATGGTGATGCTGGTAAAGTTAGAACAATCGTAACACCATATATTGATAGATTTAATGCTCTGAATAAAGTTAGAGAAATCAATCAAGATGAAAAAAAATCTATTAAAGCTTCATTTATAGATGAAGGAATCCTAGTAAATTATAAAAATGATAAAATTAAATCTGATCTAAAATTTATTTTAGTACAAAAAGATGAATTAGAATATTTAGAAGCTTCATATAATAGTAGCGAATCAAATCCAGAAACAATAGTTAAATTAATGATTGATGCTGTTGGAGTTAAAAATGGTACTATTGAAGGAAAAATATTTGATACATTTGGTTATAGTGATTTAATGAACACTACCCTAGCTGAAGGTGTATTTATTAAACCAACAACTTCTGGTGTTAAAGTACAAATTAATTTACATGCTAATATATTAAATAATGCATCTAGTAGTAGTGATACTCCTACTGATGAAACAAATTATGTAATAATTGAAGATTATTCAAAAGAATTTACATCTTATGCAACATTTACAGCGCCATCTAAATTTAGTAATACTAACTCTGGTTATGTATTAAGTACTGATAATGATACTTGTAAAGCTAAATTTAGTATAGTTTCTCCAGAATCTGCTGGAAGCAATTCACAAGGATTAGCAATAGATGTAGCAAATGTTATAGCTAAAGGCGAAAGTACTTCTACTTCACCTGAAACAGTAAATGGAATTACATGGAATAAAGTTTCTTATCCAAGTGTAACTGGTGGCAAAACAACTAGATACTTAGCTGATGAAAGCGGAGTTATATTATCATTTGAATTCTCAAATCAATATGGTACTACTGAATGTGATGAATATCAAAATAGCTTCCTAAATAGTATTAAAATTAAAGAATAAGTAAAATAAAAAGTTCTCATAATTGAGAACTTTTTTAATTGTCATCTAATTTAACACTAACAATTTTACTTACCCCAGATTCTTGCATTGTAATACCATATAATTTATCCAAGAACTCCATTGTTTTCTTTTTATGTGTTATTACAAGTAACTGAGTTTTGTTTTTATAATTTTGTAAATATTCACCAAATATAGTAGCATTTGCTTCATCTAAAGCAGATTCAACTTCATCTAGTATTACAAATGGAACATGCTCTAAATTCATTATTGAGAATAATAAACTAATCGCAGTCATAGTTCGCTCACCACCAGATAATAAACTAAGTGGTTTTTGATTCTTTCCAGGAGGTACTGCTATTATATCAATACCTGTTTCAAGAACATTATTCTTATCAGTCATTTCTAAATGAGCGTTACCACCTTTAAATAATGTTTTAAATACTTTATTAAACTCTATATTAATATTATTAAATGTCTCTACAAACTTATCTTTCATGACATTATCCATATCATCAATAATTTTTAATAAATCATTTTCACTATTTTCAAGATCAGATTTTTGTTTAGATAAGAATGTTACACGTTTAGATATTCTTTCATATTCATCTATACTTCCAAGATTAACTTCACCAAGAGATTTAATCTTTCTTCTTAATGAATTAACTTCATTTCTAGCTTCATTCTCATCTATTTCAAGAATATATTCATTTTTAGCTCTTTCATAGCCAAGTGAATATTCTTCACTCAATCTAGTAAGTAAACTATCTAAATTCATATTTAATTTAGTAATATCAATTTCTAAACTATTTATTTCATTAGTTAAGCTATTTTGCTTATTATTCATTTTCTTAATAGATGCTGATATTTCATTTAAATTATCATTCAAACTATTTTTATTTTTATTTAATACTTCTAATTCTTTTTCAAGTTTATCTTTCTTTTGTTCATGATTGTAATAGTCTTTTAATACACTATCTAACTCTTTATCTAGGCTATTTTCACTTAAATTATTTATTTCATCAATAACCATATCATGTTCATGAGCTGTACTTTGTTCTTGAGTAAGTTTATTATTTAATGTCTCTGTTGTCTTAACTATTTCAATATTTAAATTATATATCTTATCTTTAACTATATTTAATGATGTTTCATTTTCTTTTAATAAATTAGTATTATCATTTATTTCATCATTAATAGAGCTAATGCTATTCTTTAAACGATCTAATTCATATTTATCACTTATATAAGAACTAGATTTTTTATAACTACCTCCACTCATTATACCGCCAGTATGAATTACATCACCATCAAGAGTAATAACTCTATATTTATGATTAATTTTCTTACTAATTCTAGTAGCATTATCAATATTATCACAAACTATAATATTACCTAATTGATTCATTATAATATTATAGAATTTAGTATCATAAGTAACTAAATCACTAGCTACTCCTACAAAACCAATAATATTTTTTAAATCTTTTAATATATCTGGTTCAATACTTCTAGGTTTAATAACATTTAATGGGAAAAATGTAGCTCTACCAAGATTTTTTCTCTTTAAATATTCAATAGCTTCTTTAGCACAAACTTCATCTTCAGTAATAATATTATTTGAAGAAGAAGCAAGAGCTGTATCTAACATTATTACATATTCATCTTTAGTATCAATAACATT
The DNA here is from genome assembly GCA_946528555.1 of uncultured Mycoplasmatota bacterium. The sequence goes on along the minus strand of CAMMYS010000013.1, from coordinate 5,457 downwards.
ACCTAAAATATCATAAATACCTCTTAAAGTAGCATTACCTACAATATTTTTAACAGAGAAAGGTATTTTATTTAAACTAGATAAATTGTTTTCTAAAATATCTATTTTATTTCTAATATCAAGTAATTTCTTATTAGATTTATTAACTTCTAAAGTTAAAGTTTCTCTTTTAATATTTAATGTATTATATTCACTAGTTAGACTAGTAAGTTTATTGCTTAATTCTTGTTTACTATTTTTAAGATTATTTACATCAATATTAATAGAAGATAATAAATTATTTAAAGTTGCTTCTTTTTCTTTAAGACCAATTAATTTGTTCTTAACTTCATTACTCTCTTTATCATATTTATTTCTTTCAGTAAGTAATGTTTTCTTATTGCTTAAAGATATTAAACTTTCATTAATAGCAAATATCTCACTACTAGTTTTACTTATCTTTTCATCTAAACCTAGTATTTCTAACTTTATCTTTTCTACTTCTGTATCATCATTAGTTGAAGAAGATACTATTTCAGATAATTCCTCTTCTAATTTAACTTTCTTATTTTTCTTTACTTCTACTTCATCACTAAAAGTAGTAATATCTTTAGCTATTAAAGCAATCTCTATACTTTCTAATTTACCTTTAGCTTCTTTATATTCCCTAGCTCTTTTAGCACTTTCTTCTAATGGAACTAAGTTTTCAGAGTTTTCATCAATTATTAAATTAATTCTTTCAATATTTTCATGTGTTTTAGCAAGTTTAGATAAACTCTCTTCTTTTCTCTTCTTATATTTTAAAACACCTGCAGCATCTTCGAATATAACTCTTCTTTCTTCAGGCTTTTCACTTAATATTTGATCAATTTTATTTTGAGGAATAATATTAAATGATTCTTTACTACCTCTTGTATCTAAAAGAAGATTTGAAATATCTTTTAATCTACATTTTTCATTATTAATAGAATATTCATTTTCACCAGTCTTATAAACTGTTCTTTTAATTTCAACTTCATTAAAATCAATATTTAATAATCTATCGCTATTATCAAAAACAATAGCAACACTAGCATAATTTGATGGTTGTCTAGATGAAGAACCATTAAAAATAACGTCAGTCATATTATTAGACCCACGAAGAGCTTTAATGCTTTGTTCACCTAAAACCCATTTAACAGCATCAACTATATTACTTTTACCACTACCATTTGGTCCTACTATACCTGTAAATGTAGGATCTAATTCTATAGTCATTTTATCTGCAAATGATTTAAATCCATTAATTTTAATTGCCTTAATATACATTGTATCACCTATTTTTCTATTAATAATATCCTAATTCTTTTAATAATTTATTAGAAGCATCTTTTTCACTTAATGGACATCTAATTATTAAAAGAGTTCTATTTATTTTTTGCCATTTTAAATATTTTTCAGATCCAACCAAAGTAGAACTATGATTACCTGGTTGAGGTTTAGATACTATTATATCAATATCTAAAATAGCCATAGGATGATTTTCTTTTTTTAATTCTTCTTTTAAAAAAGAAATTCTATCACTATATAAATTAAAGAATAATATTTCTATATTATCTTTTACAAATTTAGTTGCATTAATTATTTCATTAGTATAAGCATAATTTTTAGTAATATCAACCATACTAAAACCTAAGTTAGTTAATTTTAATTTTAATAATTCAGGATTAATTGTCTTTTTACTAGTACGCTTGTAAAGAAAAAATATTCCAATAACTAAAATTATAAATATAAATATATAAATTATTATATCCATATTTTCTGTCATTTTATTACCCATTACTACACATTTGTTTTAAATAATTATTTGCTTCTTTTGAATTAGCAGCATTACATTTCAAAAAAACTAATGTATCCTTATACTTTTTATATTTAATATAATTACCATTTTGAGTATATGATACAGTCATACTACCAGGAGTACTAGACATCATTGTATTTGACGTTTTTTCTTCTCCTGTGTTATATAATTCATCAATAAAGTCAATTGATGCATTTGGATATAATATAAATAAATGTATTTCTATATCATTTTTAACCCCTAAAAATGCACTTAAAACTGATTGTGTTTGACTAAATTTTTGCGTTACATCAGTTAATATAAATCCATTTTGAACTAAAGTATTTTTAGCATATTCAGGGTTAGAAATTCCTTTGTTACTTTTAATAATTAGTACAATAATAAAAACTATAACTGAAGCCATGAATATAAAGCTAAAAATAGCAATTGATATTGGAAACATAATATCAGAACTTTCTACACTCATTACTATCACATCCTATCATTGTTAATTATAACATATATATACAAAAAGATAAATCTTCAAATGACTTATCTTTCCATTTTTTTATCATGATTTAATGTAATATCTAAATATAATGTATCTTCAAGTGGAAGAGCATTAAATTCACATCTTCCTATATCACACATAAACATAAATGTATTAACTAAACTATCAGTTTTATTTTGACTAATTTGTTCACTCTTACCAACTACATGATCATACCAATATTTATCATAATTATATTTTCTAGATAAACTATTATATTCAAAAGTGACACCTCTTTCTTTTAGAAAATCCATATATTTTAATATATCATCATTCCAATTAAATTTAAAATTATCTTCAATACTTTTACTTAATAAGATATGATAATCATTAAGTAATACACGATACAAAGGTACTTTTATATGAGTAATACCTTTAGATTCTAACATATTCATAAACAATAATAACGAAACAGATAAATTAGGATGAATATTACTAATATGATTAGGAGACAAAGAGTTTATTTTATATAACTTTCTTTCAATTTTTTTATTTCTTGAACTATTCATTGGTTTTTGAATAGCTCCTATATAACAAACTTTTTCACCATTTTCTTCCTTAATATCATATAAAACATTAGCTAAATCATGATAGTTTTCTCCATCTGATAATTTGAATAAAGCTTGTCTAGTATTTTCATAATGATTACTTAAACACTCAGTTCTAAAGCTAACATTAATGCCATCATAATCACATAAATCAACTGCTTGTGGAGTATCAAATGTCATATCTTTTAAAAACATTAACTGATTAAATAAAAAACTTTCTACATTATCAAAATCATTAATATCCATTCTTAGCCATATTCTTCTAAGTAGAACTTGTGCTCTTGATCTAGCAGAACTTCTATGATGATAAACCTCATCTAATTTTAATGATTCATTTATTAAATCAGTAAGTAATGAAAAAAATAATTTTGCATTATGTACTTTAATTAAAAAACAATTCTCATCCCTACTATTAACACATTGCATATCCTTTTCATTAATACTAGGTGTCCAATAACCTTCTAGTTCAAATGGATTTTCCTTAACATCTTCTATTAAATCTAGTCCATCTTTTCCAAATAAAAAATCTACCCTAGGAACTTCATACTCATTTTGAATTTGTCCTAGCGTAGTTGATACGAAGAACTCAACAATTTCTTTAAATTCTACAGTATCATATTTTTCCATTAATTAGCCCTCTTTAAATAAGCCTCTTTAGCAGCTGCTTGTTCAGCTTCTTTTTTAGAACTACCCTTACCTACACCATAAACCAAATTATCTATTATAACTTCAACAGTAAATGTTTTATCATGAGCAGGTCCTTCTTCACTAATAAGTTTATATTCAACACTTTTTCTAACTGTTTGAACACTTTCTTGTAATAAACTTTTATAATCCATAAGAAAATCTTCTTCACGTTCAATATAAGGCACTATTAGATTATTAAATATTTTCTTTACTGTAGATAAACCACTCTCAAGATAAATAACTGCCATACATGCTTCAAATACATCAGCAATAATAGTTTTGTTTGCTTCTCCAACACTATTTCCTAAATAAATATAATCTTTAAGATTAATCTCTTTAGAGTATTCATATAAAGCGTTTTCACAAACATATAGGCTTCTTAATCTACTCATTTCACCTTCTGGTTTATTTGTTTTACTATATAAATAATCACTACAAACTATTTCAAGTACAGCATCACCTAAATATTCAAGTCTTTCATAAGACTCACCGCCATGTTCATTAGCATAACTGCTATGAGTTAAAGCAGTACCTAATAATTTTGTATTTTTAATAACAACACCATATTTTTTAAATATATTTTTCATAAAAATCACAAGATTATTATATCAAAAAAGAATAAATATTTATACCTATTTATTCTTTTTTACAGTTACCTTTCTTTAAATGCAATAAATGTATAGATATTAAATAACAAATAATCAAATAGTATAAAAGTACAATAATATGTTACATGCATATTTTCTACTACTCTACTACTAAATAATATTGCTATTATTACAATAAATATAAAGAATATTGCATATGATATTGGAAAAGTTAGATTATCTACTCTAATCTTCTTTTTCTTGATAATAAATACTAAATTTACTATAAAAAACAATACATTAAATATACTTAGAATCACTAGTAATAGCTGATGCATAATAAAGTCATAAAAATCATAAAAATAACCAGTTAAATTAAATGAGTTAATCTGACTATATATGGAAAAAATTATTAAAGCAAAAGTTAATATTGATTCAATTATATATAATTTTAAATACTTTTTATTCATAATTATTTACCTCTCTTAGTTTATCCATATATATTCTTAAAAGAGACATTTCATTTCTTTTTAATGATTGATATGATAGTTGAGTATTATTTAAATTTTCTTTTAATGTATTAGTACTAAAGGATAGCTCATATTGAAATAAATATGGATAAATATAATTATTACTTAAAATAGAGAAGTATAAATCAGCTATATTTTTTTGATCGTCTTCATTAATATTACACATTTCATTTCCGTTTTTAAAATCGTTAAATATATCTATATTTTTACCAAAAATATAGATAGTTTGTGGGCTATATTCTCCATTTAAAATACCATCTTGTATTTCATCAATAAAACTTTGAACAAATTTTTTGCAACTACTATTTTTATAGTTTGCCATTTGATCTTCATATATATTTAGTTCACTATATAAATCATCTGGATAAGTAAGACTTATTTCTTTAGCAGATATTAAATAAGTATTAATAGATAGAATAGCCACTAATAATATAAAGAATAATGAGAAATATAAAATGTATTCTTTTTTAATAGTAAACTTTATTTTTACTTTCATAAGACTCACCACCATGTTCATTAGCATAACTACTATGAGTTAAAGCATTACCTAATAATTTTGTATTTTTAATAACAACACCATATTTTTTAAATATATTTTTCATAACAATCACATCCAAATTATAACATATTTGTTATATTTATTCATTATAATTCTTATTCATTTGAACTAATCCAATACTTAAAATACTATTAATTGCTAACAATATATTAAATATTGTAAATATAATCATTCTAATAATAAATAATTCTGTATTAA
>CAMMYS010000012.1 GCA_946528555.1 uncultured Mycoplasmatota bacterium | reverse complement strand
TACTAGTAATATAATTATATTAAATATAATATTATGAGATGTCATAAATATAGCATTACATAATATTAATCCTATAATTACAAAATAATAAGCAAAATCATAAATATGAAAATCATTAAATATTTCTTTTTCTAATTTACTTAATGCAAGTATAAATATAATAAATGCAAATGCTATAGTGTCATATGTTAAATCTATTCCATTATTCATATAGAATATTACTCCACTTATAGAAAGCATAAGTGTCGCTATCATTTGCTCTATAAAGCATATTATTTTAAGAGCTTTCTTTTCAGATTTTTTAAGAACAACTGTTATATATATAAATATTGTTAATGATGCAAGTAGTGCAATCATACTATATTCAAAAGTAAATAAACTCAACGCAAGTATTAAAGATAAAATAGTTGAGCTTAATAATCCACTATATACAGTTTCTTTATCTTTACCTCTAATAAATAATGATCCTGCAAGTAATAATATTACTATACCAATCATTTTAAAATTAAATATATTTGGTGTAATAAATATTTTACTTATACTATCTTCTGTACAAGATAAACTTGCTAAATGAATTGTATTAACTATTAATAAATTTATAAATATTGGAAAAGCAATTTTATATGCACATAAGAATCTATCTTTGGTAACAATTCTTTGTCTTAATAATGCTATTATAAATATACCAATAACTAATTTAAATAAATCTAATTCAGTATTACCTGCATAATTAATCATATATAATACTGAACATATAGCAAACATAATGTCACTAACATTAACAATACTTCTACTTAATTTATCTTTATTCATATATATAAATAAAGTAATAACTAATAGTACAGATATTATTTGTATATATTCAAGATTTAATTGAGATAATACTAATACAAATGAAAGCATTACTAATGAAAAACTAATCTCTGGTAATACTTTATATCCATATTTATTATGTATTTGAATTAATGCAAATGCTAAACTAATAAATACAATAGCAAACATTAATTTAGCTAAATTACCATCAAATGATAATTCAAATCCAAAAATACCAAAATATCCTATAGATACAAATACTAATACAAAGAATAAATATGATAATATATAATATAATTTACTAGAACTTTTTATAACAATCTTATTTTCAAATACATTATATAAAACCCTAAATACTATAACTAATATACCCATTATAATAGGTTTAATAATATCAGAATTAAATAAACTATTATAACTTGTAGATAATATGATTCCTGATAAAGCAACTAAGAAAACACCCAATTTAGCTAAAATATCAATTTTTTTCTTTTCAGGTGATACTACTTCTTTAACAACAGGTTTTTTATTATTAATTACTGGATTAGGAGCATTTGGAAATGCATTCATATTTTTTGCTTCAGCATTTAATTTATCATATGAAATAAATAATAATACTGATGCTATTAAATTTTGGAATATTGAAATTATTGCAAAAACTAAAACCCAAGTTTTTCTTCTAATCAATCTATTATCATCTCTTAAAAGAACAAATAATATGGTAGGCATTACAGCATGAAATAAAGCTAATCCTAAAAATACTATTCCAATTTCTAATTCATCGAAACAGAATAATACACCTAGTAATATAAATAAAGCTGTTCTTAAAAATAATAGTATTCCAGATATTCTTATCATAGTTTTAGCACTCTTCATATTATCACATCCCTATTATAATCATTATATAATAATATACTATTTCTTTCAATAAAAAAACTACCTAAAAGGTAGTTATTTATTTTCTAATTTTTTTTGAGAATCTTTAAGAAATTTAATAGCTTGTTTTCTAACATTATCAGCAGCTTTCTCTACTACTGGCGTTCCTTTTTCAATAGCTAATTTATATAATTCTTCAGCTTTAACTTTAATATCATTAGCTTTATCTAAAACTTTTTCTTTAGCAGTTTCTTTATCAAGATTTTTTAATTCTGCTTGTAACATTTCTGCTTTATATAATAGTTCATCTTTTACTTCATCAAGATCAACTTCTTTAATTTTCTTAGTTAATTCATCAATTTTTTTAGCAAGAGCTTTTCTATTATTTTCTCCAGTATCAGGACTTAATAATAATCCTAATCCTGCTCCTAATGCAAGTCCTCCTAAAAATTTCCCAAATCCACCTTTTTTACTCATCTTCTTCATCCTCCTTTTTTGATTTTTTAGATTTCTTAGATGGTTTAAATAATCTATTTATACCTGTAGATATAAATCCAATAGCTAATTCAGTAACTGCTGACATTCTATCAGTTGCAAAGTTTATTATATCAAATAACTTATCTAAAGAACTTAATTTTTCACTAGCATCATCAAGAATATCATTTACTTTATTAAGAGTTATTAATAATTTAACTCCTACTATTATAGCTATAATAAGAAATACTATTAATAAAGCATAAATAATAATAACTAAAGCTTCACTCATAATTAATCCTCCTTATCATCATACATTGAATCTATCAAGTTAAATAAATCATGTTCTAAAGTACTGTCTGTCATTGTTTTATCATCAAGAGTTCCAACTGTTTCATTGTTATCAACTTGTTCAGTTTCAAAATTATCAAGTTTAGCAGTATCTTCAAGTTCACCAATACTCATTGTTCTATCTATTTCATCAGTTGCTTCTTCTATTTGATTAATTAAGTTTTCAATCTTTTGAGTTTTTTCATTTAATTCAGCAATAGTTTTACTTGAATCTTTTAAATCATCAGTATCCATTAATTTATCTTCTACATCACGAGTACTTACTTTATTCATTGAATTTAATGTATCTTCTAAGTCATCTTCTAATGTTCCATAAGCTTTTCTTCTAACGCTATCATATGTAGTAGTAGCATTAGCAACTACTGACTTATTAGTTGAAGTACTTTTTTCTCTTATTTCTTCCTTTTTATAATCTTTATCTAATATACCATATATTGGAGAAATAATAGGCGTTGGTTTAAATACTCTAGGAGTTTCAGGAGTTCTCTCAACTGTTCTTTCAGGAACTCTTTCTTGAGGAATATCATCTAATACTCTACTAGAAGTTTTAACTTCTCTTCTATCTAAATCAAGTACACTTTTTCTAGGAGGCAAATCTTCATCATCTTCTAATTCAGTAAAAGTAAATGGTTTATCATTTCTAAATAAATCTCTTTCACTAAAAGTGTCTTCTATTTTAGGTTTAACAACTTCTTCTTTTTTTTCTTCAAATTGTTTAATTTCCTCTACTCTAGGTTTTTCTTCTCTAACTTCTCTACTAGGCTTAACAGGCTCCAATTCTTCTTCAATTTCTTCCTCTGGATCTACTTCAACTTTATCATAAAAAATATCTTTTAATTTAGATAAAAATGCCATTATTGCACCTCTTTCTCAAACTATTCTTCTTCATCCTCTTCAATATATTCAAGGACATTTTTTGTATTTTTCTTTTCGGGTTCAGGTATATTATATATAGTTTCCTTATGGTCAGATTCACCATCATTTATATTCTTTTCTATAACCAAATCATTATATTCAATAGAATTTAATATAGTAATTCCTCTAGAAACTGCATATCTTAAATTACTCTCTTCTACCTCTACTTCTATTATAGCATAATTATAACACAACTCAACAAAAAAATCTTCATTGTTTTTTGTTATTCTTAGATAACCTTTTTTATCATTATTCTCAAACTCATAATATTCATAATCATCTAATTCATGCTCAGTAGATAAGTCATTTTTATAATAATAACTAATAACATCAACATTTAAATAATAAATATTATTCTTAGAATGTATCTCTTGTTGATATCCATTATCAGCATATAAACTAAATCCATTTGGTAAGAAATATTTATATCCTTTAGAATTAACATTTGCTTTATAATCACTTGTTTTAACAGTATCATCTATTATGTCATTTAAAGATAATTTATTAATATTATCATTAGAGCATCCAAATAAAAATAATAAACAAAATATAATAATTAATCTCTTATACATATATTCTCCTACTTTTAAAATTATAACAAATTATTTATTTTTTAACAACATGAACATAATTAATATTTTTACCAAGCCCAATAAACTTATCTTCATACTCTGTTGTATATTTATCAAAAATATTTCTATTTATTTCTTTGATTTCATAACCATTTTCTTCAAAAGATAATAATGAATAATCAAATAAATCATCATTATCAGTTTTAAGTTCAATATTCTTCTCTTTTACAAAAAGATTTTCATATTTATTTAAAAAATTCTCTGAAGTTAATCTTCTCTTAGCATGTCTTTTTTTAGGCCATGGATCACTAAAATTAAGATATATTTTAGATATCTCATGATCAAATAACTCATCTATTTTAATAGCGTCAAAACAAACTAATTTTAAGTTTGGTATATCTATACCTTCTAGTTTTTTTATTGCTCCCACTAAAGGACTATCATATTTTTCAATACCAATATAATTAATATTTTTATTATCTATAGCTTTACTAATTATAAATTTACCTTTTCCTGTTCCAATCTCTATTTCAATTGGATTATCATTATCAAATAATTCTTTCCATCTTCCTTTATAATCTAATGGATTATTAACAGAATAGCTAGAATTACTTACAATAATATCAGCATTTTTTATATGTTTTAATCTCATAATGCTTCACCACATACATATTATATATTATTTTTGGCAAATAAAAAAGGCTTATTAGCCTTTTTATAAAGATCTTAAATAATTGTTATTTTTTAATATTCTTCTAGCTCTTCTTAAAGCCTTTCCTTCAATTTGTCTAACTCTTTCTCTAGTTACACCATACATTTTTCCGATTTCTTCTAATGTATAGATTTTACCATCTACTACACCATTTCTTAATTTTAATATCATTTTTTCTCTATCAGATAAAGCTGAGTTTTCAAAGTCTTCCATAAATTCGCTTTCATAGATTTCATCTAAATTTAAATCTCTACCATATTCTTCTGAAGGTACGAAATCACCAAATGTTGAATCACTATCTTCTTCATTGCGAACAGGTGCATCTAATGACATAGGTCCTTCTAAATACTTTCTATAGAAGTTTATTTTATCTATTGGTAAATCAAGTATATCAGCTAATTCTTGAGGTTTTGGTTCATATCCATAATCTCTTAAATAATCAGCAGATATTCTTTTAATTCTATTAATTACTTCAACAGCGTGAACTGGAACTCTAACTACTCTACCTTGATCAGCTAAAGCTCTAGTTATGCTTTGTCTAATCCACCATGTAGCATATGTAGAAAACTTATATCCTTTTCTATAATCAAATTTACGTGCAGCTTTCATTAATCCTAAATAACCTTCTTGAACTAAATCTAAGAATCTTAAACCTCTTCCTTGATAACGTTTAGCTATACTAACTGCTAATCTCATATTATGCTCAACTAATTCTTGAAAAGCATTTTCATCATGCTCTTCAATTAATTTAGCAAGTCTAATTTCTTCGTCAGTTGAAAGTGGATCCCATACTAATTCACTTAAATGAAGTCTATCTAAATTAATTCCTTTTGAACCACGTTCTGTAAACTCTAATTCAGAACTATCTGAATCTAATTCGTCATTTTCATATGCATCTAAATCTTCTTCATTAGTTTCTTCAACATAATCATCAAAATCATCAGATTCAAATTTCTTAGACATTCTAGAATTAAAATTATTAACTTGAGCATTAATTTCATAACTACTTACTAAAACAATTAAATTTTCATCTGCTACTAATTGTTTCTTATTAACTCTAGATAAAACTTTTGCCATTAATTTAATTTCAGCACTTTTTTCTAATAATTCTTCTGCTACAAAATCATCAATTTGAAAATCTAATTCATTTAATAATTTACATAATTTTGAATAATTTTCATATTGAGCCTTTTCTGTATTTTCAAGATTGAAAGATTTAGCAAATTCTATAATTTTATTAATTTCCATAATCAATAAAACCCCCTTTTTGAAATCGTTAAGATTATATCATAAATTACAAAAAATGTCAATTAAAAAGGCAAAAGTTAATACTTTTGCCTATTTAACTGTTACATTTATTGTCTTTTCAAAACCATTTGATAATTTAAATTTAAGCTTTGTTGAACCAGCTTTAACACATTTAACATCAAAAGAAACTGTTCCAGAAGCATTTAATTGTATAGCAGATTTATTAGTTGTTGCTATTTGAGTGTTTTCTGATGTAAATTCATATGATATATCTGGACTATATGATATTTGTACACTAGTAGTTTTTCCAGCAGAACATGAAATACTAGAAGGATTAAATGTTACTGTACTTGGTTTTTCTTTTACAGTAATTGGAACACTTACTGTTGCTCCTGTACTAGAAACTGCACTTAATGTGGTTTTACCAGCTTTAAGACATTTAATAGCAAATGTTTTACCTGATCCACCGCCTTTACCATTTATTAAGGCCTCAGTCAATGTTGCTATTGAAGTATCATTAATGCTAATTGAAGATGGGAATGGTAAATTTTGTATATAATTTGGACTACCAGCTTCATTATTATTAGATGTTTCTGCATAAACAGATGTTTCAATTGTATCCCCTTCAGTACATGTATAACTACTCTTATCAAAATTTATTTTTCCAAGATCTTGTTTTACTTTTACACTTGCAGTAACACTACCACCAAAATTAGTTGTGGCTGTAATTGTTGTTGTTCCAATCTTTAAACATTTAACATCTATAGACATACAGCCAATACATTTAGGTTGAGAATTAGATGCTTCTAATGCAACTATAGAAGTATCATTACTCTTATATGATTTTAAACCATCTGGTTTATTATATGAAGAATTGCTATAAACAGTAATATCTGTTGTAAACTTTTCTCCTAAGTTGCATTCATAACTACTTTTACTGAAGTTAATAGATCCAGCCGGTATTTTTTTAACAGTAATATTAGCTGAAGCTGTTGCTCCAGTATCAGATGTTGCTTTTAAAGTTGTTTTCCCTTCAGCAACACATTTAATACTTACAGCTACACATCCTATACATTTAACACTTATTGTTGGATGTTTTGAAATAGTAGCTATTTTAGTATTTGAACTTGTATATGTTTTGACATGTGATTGAGCATTAAGACTTTGAATATATGATGCTGAAATAACAGTATCAATTTCATCACCAACAAAGCACTCATATTTATTTTGATCAAAAGATATAGTACCTTTATCAGTATTATCTTCACTTTGAGTAGGAGTTGTTTGTTGTTGAGGCTCTGGCACTGGTGTTGGTGTTGGCGTTGGTGTAGGTTCTGGTGTTGGTTCTACTATTTGACTAGTTTCATTTTCTTCACTAATAATAGGACTAACTGTCTCATTAGTAACTGATGGTCCTATAGGAGGATTATCATCAATTATTACTAAATTGTCTTCAGGTTTTTCTTCTTTGCCAAAATCTATAACATGTAAATCTATTAATAGATATCCAGTTAATAAAATAAGTACGCCCCCAAAAATACTAATTACAATTCCTAAATTAACCTTTTTATTATTCATAATAACCTCTTTTCATTAATAATCATATTTTGTTAAGTTATATTGATTTATCAATTGTTGAATTGTTGGACCATATGTTTTAGAACCACCAGCATAAGCATGTAAATATGTTGCTGCTCTAAGTGGTTGGTGATTAGCACATTCTCTTAAGAAATTACCATAAACATTTGAATAATTTTGAAAATATGCATAATGATAATATGTAGCTTCATAGAAATTATCAAATTTTCTTAGATAATTTCCACCACCATATACTTTTGGTTTACTTCCAGGGTAACCTCTTAATCCATAAAGATTATGAGACGATGCTATAAAATGTTTACAATATCCTGATTCTAAAACTGCTTGAGCTACTGTAATGCTTGGAAGTACTCCACCATTTTTAAAATATATATCTCTAGCCATAGAAGCAACATATTCCATACATTCTTGTTTAGACATGGCTTTAACTTTTTCTTCTTCCATATCCATTGCTTCTACTGGTGTATATTCACCTGTTGGAGAAATTCCTGTTGGTGATACTCCACCTCCACCACTACTTTGAGCTTTCTTTAGCTTTTCTTCTCTTTCTTTAATAGCATTTGCCACATCTACTTTAATTTGATCTAATTCTTTCTCCAATTCCTGCTTTTCAGGCCCATCATCCATTTGATTAACAAAAGTTCTTGCTGCTGCATAATTTGATTCTAATAATGTAGTTTTAGCATTAATAATATAAGTTTGTGCTTCTTCTTTATATGCCGCTGCTATACCTTCTTTAGTAGCATTTTCTAAGCAAGAATAATAAACTTTATCTTGATCAGCTAACTTTAAAGTTAAATTAACAAAAGTTGGTATTAAAAATATAATTACTGCTGCGATAGCCTTTCTAATAAAAGCTTGTAAAGCTTTACTATTATTACCATCTGTAACTGCTTTTGTAAACGTTATAGATGCACTAACTAATAATATAATTGGAACAATTATCTTAATGAAATTAATCATTATTTTAATTATTCTCATTGTTTTTAATACACTAGGATCTGAACACATATCTAATATCATGTTACACCTCTAATCTGCTTATTACACTACTAAAATCTTATCATAATTATTGCTTTTTGTAAAATAAAAAAATGATATTATTTTAATACCATTTTCTTATATTCTTCAGGACTTATATCTCTACTTTCTGCTTCACTAATTAATCTATTTAATTCTGATTTAAGATTTTTATATTCAATTAATCTTTCTTTATTATTTTTTCTTCTCTTTTCATTATAATCTAATCTTTCATCAGCTTCTCTTTTCTTTTTACCATTAATTATAGACATAATTACAAATATAGCAGTTGATGTTCCAAGAATTCCTGACATTGATAAAATTATTTCTGATAATATTTTCATCTCAGAATTATATCCTTCTTCATCAAAAACTACTTCTCCATCACTATATGTTGTTCTTTCAACAACAGCATATCCATCCCTACTTAATTGTTCAAGAATACTATATTCACGCCTTCCAGATGATGTTGTTGCCTTTCCATCAGTAAGTTCAATATAATCCTTTAAGTTATCTAAATCTGTTTGGTTAAAATGATATGTCTTATAATCCCTTTTTCCACTTGATTTAACAGGATCATATATTCTAACAATAACTTCGCCTTTACCTTTTTTCTCAATTGTGAACTCTTCAGTTCTTACACTATCACTAACAGTATCATATGCTTCAATTTTACTTGTATATGTTGCATTAGTATTACTCTTTTTAGCAATAGATGGTGCAAATTTATATGATAATAAACTTAAAGATAATAATATAGCACTAGTAAGCGCTTTTATTCTATTTGATTTACTCTTTCTAGAATATTTAGAATATTCATCACTATTTTTGTCAACCATTTCATATAAATCATCATCTATTTTATCTAATCTATTAATTTCATCTTCAAAATCTTTAGCTTTAGCTTTTAATCTTGTAATTACTTTATCTCTATCTTTTAATACCATTATTAATAATAATTCAACATCAGCATAATTATAATTTATACCAGCTTTACTAATTTCATTAATAACTTCTTCAATTCTTCTATCATATGTGCCATTTTTCTTTAACGCTTCAATATCTTCTCTAACTAAATCATTTAAAAACTCAATACCCATTTTTGTTTCAATAATATAATCTAATAAAACAGAATGACAATTTGTTAATAATTCTCTTTTAATAATTCTATATGCTGTTTTATAAACTTCTTGGATAGCTTTTTTAACATCTTCAACATTATTGCTTTCCATATTAAAAACATCTCTTAAAAGCCCCTTACATTCTTCAGCAACATGAACTATTTTATCTGGATCATCGTAATCTCTGCACTTTCTTTCTTCTTGAACAAAACAACTATTTTTAAAATGAATTGTTAGATATGCTTGTTTATTATCCAAATCTATTTCTAATTTTCTTAATTCACCCAAAACTTCATTATAAAGTGCTTCATTATACATTTTTTGTACGGCTTGTCCTGATAAATATGTTTCAGTTTTTTTAGTAGATAGTTTCTTTATAATAATATCTAATCTTTTCTTATATTCGTTAGTATCAATACCATATCTTTTAATAATATCTATTTTATCTAAAATTCTAGATTCGCATGAATTAATTTCTCTAACTTGATAATTCATATGTATCCCCCTTTAATAAGCCAAAATATTATATAAAATAAAAACATCTTTTTCAAGATGTTATTATTTAAAATGGTGTCCTCAGCACAATTCGAACGTGTGACCGACGGCTTAGAAGTCACAAAAATGTTTTAAGGTTATGTTTATTTTTCTTTGTAATTATACTAATTATATAATGATAGTTGTAATAAAAAAATGACACTTAATTCAACAATGAATTAAATGTCAATCCAAACAAATTGGGTAGACATTCAACATTGCTAGCTGAATGTTCCCTCTTTTATTTTATGCAAATTCACTTGCTATATACATAATAACATAAAAGAGATAAATTTGCAATTATTCAAATAAAAAGGCCTTCTAAGTTTTCTCTTAAAAGGTCTTTACTATCTTAAGTGGTGTCCTTGGCACGATTCGAACGTGTGACCGACGGCTTAGAAGGCCGTTGCTCTATCCAGCTGAGCTACAAGGACAGCTCAAATTACGAATAAAAGTATACAACAAAAAAACACTTTTTTCAAGTGTTTTTATCATTTTAATCTAAAAATATGTAGCAAGACATTTTTCAATAACTCTTTGAACGTCTCTTTCATTAAATGGTTTAGATAAAATATCAACTATTGGATAAGCATTAACTCTATCAATAGAAGCCATATCTTCTACACCACTTTCTACTGCTACTGGCATTCTAACAAAATATCCATTTTGTTTACAATGCTCTAAAACAGCATATCCATCTACATTAGGCATATTTAAGTCTAATAAACATGCTTTTATTTCTTTTCTTATATCTTCTTGATCTAATAGTTCAATTGCTTTAGCACCATCTTCTGCTGTTAAAACATTATATCTTGAATCAAAAATCTTTTTAACAAAGTTAGCAACTAAACTTGAATCATCAACAATTAATATAGTTCCTTCTTTTTGGCCAGGTACTGCAGGTTGTCCCATAGCAGGTTGTGCCATTCCCATTTGATTATTTTGTGGGAAGAATTGAACTGTTGGTTGTGCTGCTGGTTGATCTGCAGGGAAAAATTGTACAGTTGGTGCAGCAGGTTGTGCTGGTGCAACTGGTTGTGGCATTGGTGCAGCAGCTGGTTGTGCTGGCATTGGTTGTGCTTGTGCATTTATAGCTTGTGCCATTGGATCTTGTTGTGGATAAAATTGAACTTGTTGAGTTGCTGTTTGTCCATCTGCAGGAAAGAATTGAACTGTTGGTTCTGGTGTTGGCGCTGATGCAACTGGTTGTACAGGCATTTGTTGAGGCATTGGTGCAGCAGCTGGTTGTGCTGGCATTGGTTGTGGTTGAACTGGTGCTGCATTTTGCATTTGTACTTGAGCTTCAGCTTGTACTGGTTGTGCAACTGCTTCAGCTTGTTGAACTGGTGCTGCTGGTTGAGACATTGGTGCAGCAACTGGTTGTGCTGGCACTGCTTGTGGTTGTGCAGCTGGTTGTGCAGCAACTGGTTGTACAGGAGCAAGTCCCATATATTGTTTAGCAACATTAATTACCCTTCTAGCTTCAGCCATAATCTTTGGATGATTTTCTTGTACAAACATTATATCTCCAGCTTTACTTTTCATTTCTGATTCATAAGATAAATCAGCTAATGCAGTAAATCCTAAATATCTTGCATCACTCTTTAATGCATGAACTTCTATAGCATAATTAACCATATCACTCATAGATTTTCTATTTTCTAATGATTGTAATTTACCTTCAACCATATCTAAAAAATCTTTAAGTGTTTCATCATACATTTCCATGTCACCAAATAATTCTAAACTTTGAGCAACATTAACACCATTGCTTGTTAAAATATTTACATCTTTCATATTCTCTCTCCTATCAACCTACACTAAGAAAATTATAGCACAATATTTTTTTATAGTAAATTTTCTATTGCAATTAAAGTATCATTTATGATACAATGTAGACATGAAAAACATGTATGATTATATAAATTTTATTAATACCAATAAAACACCTGATGAACTTGAAAAAGATTTCATTGAGGATTTTATAGCATTTAGAAAAGAAAATAATTTAACTCAAGAATTATTAGGTCTTTATTCTAACGTTAATAGAACTAAAATAGCTAGAATAGAATCTAGAATGCACTCTCCTACTGTTAAGAATTTAATTCAAATATTAGGTCCTATTGGTTATACAATTAAAATAGAAAAAATTAAGAAATAGTTTTATAAACTATTTTTTATTTGCATTAATAATATATATTAAATTATAATATTATCAGGAGGATAGAAAATGATAGAAATTAAAAATGTTACTAAAACATATAATGGTAATGTAACTGCTATTAAAAACTTGTCACTTGAAATACCCGATGGAAAAATAATAGGATTTATAGGTCTTAATGGTGCTGGTAAAACAACATTAATCAAAATGATGACTGGTATATTAAAACCAGATAAAGGAACTATTACTATAAATGGTCTTGATATTCAAAAAGATCCTATCAAAGCTAAACTTGATATTGGATATATTACAGATAACCCTGATATGTTTTTAAGATTGACTGGTATTGAGTTTATTAATTTTATTTCAGATATTTATAGAGTTAGTGAAAAAGATAGAAAAAATAGAATTAAGCACTTAATTGAGCAATTCAATTTAGAAGATATTCTTGATAAACCTATGATTGGTTATTCACATGGTGCTAGACAAAAAATGATGGTTATAGCAGCATTAGTACATGAACCAAAAGTATGGATATTAGATGAACCTATGGTTGGTTTAGATCCAATGAGTGCATCTATACTTAAAAAGATGATGAAAGAACATGTTGCAGCAGGCAACACTGTATTCTTCTCTACTCATGTTCTTGAAATAGCTGAAAAATTATGTGATGAAATAGCAATAATTGATAAGGGTAAAATAATATATTATGGTACATTAGATGATTTAGTAAAAAAATATAAGAAAAAAGATTTAAATGAATTATTTCTAGAGGTAATTAAAAATGGCTAATTATTTCTCTTTAATAAAAGTATTTTTAAAATCTATTAAAAGAGAAAGTTCAAGTAATAAAAGAACTAAACATATTTTTAGAATATTATTATTTTTTACAATACTATTTATTTTAATACCATTTTTAATAATATGTGCTTCTTTTGTATATGATACTACTGTCAAATTAATAGATATTGAATACGAAAGCATTGGTCTTAAAATAATGTGTTACATAATGTGTATTTTTACATTCATTTTTGGATTTACTGCTATTCTAAATGAATTATTCTTTTCAACAGATATTGAAAAGCTATTGCCATTACCTATTAAACCTACAGAATTAGCATTATCAAAATTTACTACATCATTTATATTAGAAAGTATTATACAAATATTTTTAACAATAGTATGCATAATTAGTTATATGGCAGCATTACACTTAAGGATACCTAATTTCCTACTTTCAATATTACAAGTCGTATCTTTATCATTAATACCAATGATATATTCTGCTATTATATGTTTGATAATAATGCATTTTGCAAAATATATTAAAAATAAAGAACATATTAAAAAGTTATCTACTATATTTGTATTTATATTATTCTTTGGATTAATATTTTTCATAAATAAAATTAAAGGATTTGATTTTCAATTATACTTAGAAAACTTTGTAAATGGAGATCATAGATTTTTAGATATTATGAATATAATATTCCCACAAGTAGATTTATTTACTAAAACATTAACTAACATGGACGTTCTAGCATTAATTAAATATATTTTAATAAATGCTATATGGATTATTATATTTATAGGACTTATTAAATTAACATATATAGATAGCGTTATAGACTTATCTAATAAGAATAATAGTAGTGTTAAAAACTCTACTGTATTATTAAAGAAATCTAAAGAAAGAAAACCAATTAAATCATATATTATAAAAGAATTTAAAATATTATTTAGAACACCAAGTTTCTTTATAAATTGTATTATTATTAACTTTATATGGCCAATAATAATATATGCTCTATATGAAATTGGTACTTTAAATTATGATATAGCTAAAATAAGACATTTATTAGCTATTGGTGATGAAAAAATTAAATTAATATTATTACTATTTGTAGTTGGTGTATCTATAATAATACCTGCTATGAATGCTATTGCAGCAACTTCTTTTTCAAGAGAAGGAAAAAACTTTCAATTTATTAAATATATTCCAATATCATATAAAACACAAATACTTATAAAGTATTTAACAAGTTTTATAATTTCATTTATAGGAATATTTATGTATGCAATTATATTCTTCTTTGTAATTAAGTTAAATATAATTACTATGTTAGAATATATTCTAATAAGTTGTTTATGTATATCAGCAGTTACTCTTATTGGCATATTTATTGATTCATTACAACCTAAATTATTCTGGGATGATGAAAATAATGCATTAAGAGAAAACTATAATACATTTATTTCAATGGGAATATGTACTCTATTATTTATAATAATATGTGTAGGATCATATTCAAAATTATATAAGCAATTAGGATATAATTTCACTCAAATATTTATAATGATATTTGGAGTATTATTAATTATTAATAGTGTTATGGGACTTATTAATATACATTCAACTATTAAAAATATTAATGAACAAGAATAAAAAAACCTCAATGAGGTTTTTTATTTTAGTTTCTTTATATCAGTATGCATTCTAGGATGATATCCATATTTATCATAAAAACCAATACCTAGTTTGTTATAAGCAAATACATCTACTAATGCATATTCACATCCCTTTGATTTAAAATAATCTTCAAGAGTTCTCATTAACTCTTTACCTACTCCTTTACTTCTAATTTTAGATGTAACAATTAGTTCAGTAATAATTCCTCTCTTAGGACATTTATAATCTAAATAATCATATTCATCAAATGGTGGTATTGTTCCCATTATTAAGCCAACTACTTTATTATCAACAAGGGCTAAATAACAAATACCATCATTTTCTTTTACATCTTTTAAATCAACTAAAGCCATCTTTTCATGATATTCAGGATGTACTCTATCTAATTCATCTTCATCTATTGATACTAAATATTCTTCTAACTCAGTTAATAAATCTCTAACATCTTCTAAATACTTTTCTTCATATTCAATTATTTTCATATTTTCTCCTATCAAAAATAGCAAGATAAAACCTTGTTATTTTATAACATTAATTCTCTTTAATAATGTTTCTTTGCCTAATAATTTCATTATTTCATAAAGATCTGGTGTATTAGCTTTAGATGTAACAGCAACTCTTATAACAGTACTAATATCAGCTACATTTCCTTTATATTTATCAGGTTCAGCTTTATACTCTTTCATATTGCTTGTATATCCATCTAAAGAGTCAGTTAATTCTTTCATCTTATTAAACCAAGTATCTTTATCATCATTTTCATCATAATAATTATTGAAGTATTTATCTAATATATCTTTAATATCATCTATATTATTTATTTTACCCCACTCATATGTTTCAGGAGTAAATAATTCTTCAAACATATACCATATAAATGATTTAATTTCTGAATAGCAACCAAAATCTTTTCTTGGTTTAGCTTGTTCTCTTTCAATATTTAATATATTTGTTGTATATTCTTTATTATCTTCAATTAACTTAGCAAAATCAGCATCAAATTCTTTAGCCCAAGTTAGTAAATTATCATATAATTCTTTAGCTGTTAATCTAGATATATAATTCTTAGAAATATTATTAATCTTTTCTAAATCAAATAATGGTCCACTCTTACTCATCTTATCAAATGAAAAAGTAAAATCTCTATATGATTTATCTGGATTTTGAAGTAACCATTCTTCAAAGCTAGAATTCATAATAGTAGCAAAATATAATTTAATTGCTTCTACAGGTATTCCTCTTTCATGATAGAAAGAAACTGCTGCTTCTGGATCTTTTCTTTTACTGATTTTTCTTATTGTATTTCCATCTTTAATATTTAATGGTAATAAATGAGCAAATCTAGGTGCTTTAAATCCACAAGCATCCCATAACTCTAAATGATAAGGAACTGATGATATATATGAATCATCTCTTGTAACTGTTGTAACTCTCATAAAATGATCATCACAAACATGAGCAAATGCATATGGAGGAATTCCATCAGATTTTACTATTACTTGATCAATATCATTTTCAGGTAATTCAATAGTACCCTTTACTAAATCTTTAAAAACTATTTTCTTTTCAAAATCACCCATTGATTTTAATCTTAAAACCCATTTATCTCCATTATCAATATGTTTTTTAACTTCTTCATAGCTTAAATCTCTACATTTAGCATATTTTCCATAATATCCAATTCTTTGTTTTCTTTCTTCTTGATGTTTTCTCATATTATCTAAATCTTCTTCAGAACAAAAACAAGGATATGCTCTTCCAATACTAACTAAATACTTAGCAACAATATGATATATATCTGTTCTCTTAGTTTGAATATATGGTCCATATTCTCCACCCTTAATTGGATGTTCATCAACAATATAATTATAATGTTCTAAATCATTTAATATTAATTCAATACCATTTTCTATTGCTCTTTTATTATCAGTATCTTCTATTCTTAAAATAAATACACCTTTTGATTGATGAGCAATAACTTCAGGAATAAATGATGCATATAAATTACCCATATGCATTCTACCAGTTGGTGATGGTGCAAATCTACATACTTCTGCTCCTTCTGGTAAATTCCTTTCTGGATACATTTTTTCTAAATCCTCAATTGTTTTATCAACATCTGGATATAATAAATTAGCTAAATCTTCATTTGTCATATGTTTCACCTCAATCGTTAAGATTATATAATATTTTGCAAATTAAAACAAGACTTTTAAGTCTTGTCTTATAATACAAACTTGTATAAAACAAATCCAAGAACCCCAACTAAAACCAAAACTATAATTATTAATAGTATATTAGTAGCTTTTATTTTCTTTTTTTCAGTGTCTACTGCATCTTCTTTTAATTCAGTTGTTTCTAAAATAGGTTCCATTTTTATAGTTTGTAATAGTACTTCTTCTTTTTGCTCTTCTGTTAATGCAGTAGTGTTATTGTTTAAATTTGCATTATTATCCATATTGCACTTCCTTATGTTTATAAATAAATCATATCAAAAATAGCTCAATATTTCAAGATTTTCTTGACTTATTATCAATATTAATGTATTATTTTTATGAGGACTTTGGAGACATACTCAAGAGGCTGAAGAGGCGCCCCTGCTAAGGGTGTAGGTCGGGAAACTGGCGCGAGAGTTCAAATCTCTCTGTCTCCGCCATATAAAAAATAACTCAAGTTTACTTGAGTTTTTTTATTAATTAAAAACTCAAGAGTTATTCTTGAGTTTTTTCTTTTGGTTTTTCTTCTGGTTTAGATTCACCTTTTTCTTCTTTAGGTTTATCTTTATCACCATACAATGATTTTTCAAGAGAAGCAATATATTCTTTTTCAGCCTTTTCAGCTTCTTTAGCTATTTTTTTCTTTTCTTCTTCAATAGCTTTCTCTTGTTCTTTAAGAATCTTTTCATTCTTTTTATTTTCTATTCTATCAAGTTTATCTTGCTCTCTTTGTTTCTTTCTTTGTTCTGCTTCTAATTTCTTTTGTTCAGCTTTTTTAGCTTTTTCCTCTTGTTTTAATTTAGCTGCAGCAGCTCTTTGTTCTCTTCTAAGTTCATTCTTTTGAGGAAGTTTCTTAGCCTCTTCTATTCCACCTTCAATAGTTCTTCTAACTTCATCTCTCTTATTTTCAATTCCACCCTTTTTAATAGCAAAGTAGATCATGTAACCAAATTCGCAAAGAATAATTAAGCAAGATACAAGAGCAACAATTAATTGCCAAGTCCAGTGAATTTCAAATTTCTCTTCAGGTATATCTAAATCACCAATATAATAATCAGCTGTTTTAGCTGTAAATGTATATGTTCTTGAATAACCTTCAGCACTTGTAACATTTACAAATATTATAGAACCATCAATTATTGGAGATAAATTAACATCTTTCTTACCAGTTCCTAATTTAATTGGTCCAATTGTACTACCTTTTAATTCAATAGTACCACTAGCACCATCAAATAACTCATATTCAAATGTTAAAGATGTATCCGTTGTAATTGGAACCTCATATTGAGTAGTTTTTTGATTAAACTTAACTGGTTTATTCATAACTTTTAATTGTTTAAAATATGTAATGCTTTCAACTTCTTCAATTGAAATACCTTCTTTTAATCTATTAATAGTTATATCGTATTCTCTTTCTTGTTCATTTTCAGCAGTTACTTTAATAACAAACTTATTATTACCTTCTTTTAATTCAAGTCTAGTAATAGAATCAACTGTAGCCTTATCACTTTCAGCTACTGCATTAATACTTACAACACTAACACTATTTTCAACATTTAATGAATAATTAGTAACATCTTTTTTAAATATATATTTAGCACTACTTATATCTAATGTTTTTAAATAATTATTAGGATCTCTATCATCAATTCTTGTAATATTAATTGTATAAGTTTTAACTACTTCATTTTCTGCTCTTACTTTAATTTGAACTTTATTTAATCCATAATCAAGTGATACAGTTCTATTACCATATTTCTTAACATAAGTTGATTTTGGTTTATTAGAATCAAGCGCATTTGTTCTTTCAGATGTAATTTTAACACTCTTAACATTTGATTCTACAGTTACATCATATTTAGTTTCATTAGGATCAAATGTTTTATCTAAATCATAACCTTCAACTACTAAGTTATCTAAAGTATTAACTTTATCTCTTGAGTCAAATCTATTAATAATAATTTTATATTTCTTTTCATCTCCAGATTCACTCTTAGAAACAATAGTAAATGTATTATCACCATATTTTAATGATTTCTCACCTATTCCAGTTATTGTTGCATGTCCATCTGTACTTGTTGCATTAATAGTTATTTTAGCTATATCATCAGCCATAACTTTGTATGAATAAACATTACTACTAAATTTAGGAGATAATTCATATTTACCTACAGTTATGCTTGATAAAGTACTATCAGTTGATTTAACTCTCATAGTAGCTGATAAACCACCATGTGATATATCATTACTTTCAGCTGAAGTACCATAAATATTATTAACTATTACTCTAAATGTAGTATTTGGTGCAGAACCAATTGGTATTGTTAAATTAATAGTACCAATATTAGCACTTGTCCCAGATAATCCACTTACATTGAACTCTTGTGAATTACATGGATTACAAGTTAATGTACTATTAAATGTAATCCCAGATAATCCTTCTTGTGATAGTTTACCTCTAATTGAAGTAATACTTCCATCAAGTGTACCAGTTAACTTACAAGATACATTTTCACCAGCACTTACTGTACTAGGACAATCTAGATTTAATGAATAAGTACTTGCAAGAACTATATTTGGTACTAATATAAGAGCAACAATCATCATAAAAAATTTAATCTTTTTCATCACAATTCAACTCCTCTTACTATGTGTGCTACTATTTTTGAAGCATCGCTTATATCTATTTCATTATCATTTGTAACATCTGCAGAATAGCTATATACTTTAGATCCTAATGATGATCCTCTTACGATATAAGCAACTATTTTCATCGCATCACTTATATCTATTTCACCATCACCATTAACATCACCCATTACAGATATATCATATGTATATGTTCCTGTATCAGTTACAACTTTTAATTTGTGACCATTTTTAACTAAAGAATTTCCTGATAAAGATGTATTCGAACTATTAATAACACTTACGCTTCCAGCACTAACTTTATTAATTAAAGTATTTACTGTTGTATTATATGGAATCTTTTTAACAATTTTATTTGTTCCATCTATATCTAAATCTCTACCAATTGTTCCACCAGCAGTTGCTTTTATTGTAATAAGTCCTGTAGATAATTTTGTTTTTTGTTGAAGCGTTACCCTAGCACTTTCAAATGCCATATCTTTTTTAGTAACAGTAAAATTACTTGTTACATCTTTTCCATTAGCATCGTATACATTAATTGAATAATTAGCTTTTTCATAAGAATCCATATTCTTTGTAACAATATCATATACAGTACTTACATTAATTGTATTTGTAAACTCTGTTCTAGGTTTAACAACAATCTTAGAATTATTATTAGAACTCTTAGTAAATAATTCAACTGCATATAACATATTAGCAATATTTAAATTTGTTGGACTAACTATACTTACTTTTACTTTAACATTTCCACTCAAATTAGCATTACTAAAAGTATATGTATTTATACCTGGTAAAATAGTTTTAGTAGTATAAACATTTAAGTCAGGAAATTCTATTTTAACTTTTAAATCTTTTGTTGGTGTAGTACTATTATTAAATCCTAAATAGAATAATTTAGCTGTATATAATTTTTCACTATCATCACCAATATAATAAGTAAATGTTTCACTTGTTGTAGATGTATTAGTTCTATTATAATATCTTTCTCTATTATCACCATAAGAACTCTTATAATTACTAGATTCACCTACTAAATAACTATTATTATATTTAACTTTATTATTATTTAATTCAATACTAGATATACCAATTAAACTCTTAACAACTGATAAATCATAATAAGAAATATAGAAGAATGTTGTATTAGTTCCCCATGAATTAGCAGCTAACCAAGCACCTTTATAAGGAGCAGGATTGTTACCATTCCACACATAGTTATCATCCCATCCAATTATAGTAACTGCATGGGCTGTTCCTTTGTATTCACTTTCTTCCTTACTTCCGTTGTTATAACACCAACCATATCCACCATTCTTATTTGATACAAAGAATGCACTATCAGTATGAATAACACTCATAACAGCGCCATATTTGTAGATATATTCTTTAATATTACTATTATATTGATTCATATAATTTTGTATTTGATCTGGAGTATAATCAGCAAGTAATGATTTAATATTTAAAGCATTAAATATTCTTGTTTCTCTAATATCAAATGGACTATTTGAAATGTTTAAATATTGATTAAGAGATTTTGTCTTTAAAGAAGTAAAATAACCACTAGGTTCAAAAGTGGTTTCATCCATTGGAGCAGCATTATAAAATAAATACTTTACAGTATTAAATGTTGAATTAGCTGATCCAAAGTTAGTAGTATCTCCTAAATATCTAGATACATATTCTGGTTGATTTTCAGATAAATTATAAGTAAGATTCTTAATCTTTTTCATATATGCTTCTATAACACTATTAGATGAGAATGCCCAGCATACACTCAAAGAACTTTGATTCTTATTTGATTGATTATTAAATGTATCTATAACATTTCTTGAATCATAAGAAGATAGCGTTGTCCATTCATTAGCGCCACTCTTATTATTCAATTCATTAAGTGGAATGTAATCTAAAGAAGCAGTTTCACTATTAGTAAAACTACATAACATTAAAAAACATATAAAGATAATTAATATATTTTTAAGTCTCTTCACATTCTCACCTATTCTAATATAATTTTACACTAATTAGGCACTTCAGTCAATGTAAAATCAAGCATATTACGTATACCAAAACCAATATTTTTTTGATAAAATAAATGGGTACGCAAAGGAGAAAATATGAATACAAAAATAATCGACGAAGTTAGTTCTGAATTAAATATTAGTTCTAAACAAATTGAAAGTGTTTTAAAACTTTTAGAAGATGGAAATACTATTCCATTTATTGCTAGATATAGAAAAGAAGCAACAGGTGCTTTAGATGAAGAACAAATAAGAGTTATATCTAATCACTATGAATATGAAGTAAATTTATTAAAAAGAAAAGAAGATGTTATAAGATTAATTGATGAAAAAGGACTTTTAACTGATGAAATTAAAACAAATATTATGAATGCTAAAAAATTAGTAGAAGTTGAAGATATATATGCTCCATTTAAAGAGAAAAAGAAAACTAAAGCTACTGAAGCTATTAAAAATGGACTTGAACCATTAGCTAAAATAATAATGAGTTTTCCAGATAAGTTTGATGAATCTAGTGTATCTAAATTCTTAAATGAAAATGTTAAAACTATTGATGATGCTATTGAAGGAGCTAAATATATTATTGCTGAATGGATAAGTGATAATGCATATTATAGAAAATGGATAAGAAGTTATTTTTATAAAAATGGTATTATAGTTTCTAAATTAAAAAAGAATGCAGAAGATGAAAACAAAGTTTATGAAATGTATTATGATTTTAGTGAAAACGTTAAATATATTAAACCACATAGAGTTCTTGCTATTAATAGAGGTGAAAATGAAAAAATACTTAATGTTTCTATAGATGTAAATACTGATGAAATAGAAAGTTATTTAGAATCTAAAATTATTAAAAAGGACTCTCCTACTAAAGAATATGTTATTGATGCTATTAAAGATTCATATAAAAGACTTATTGGTCCATCTATGGAAAGAGAAATTAGAAGTGAATTAACTTTAAAAAGTGAAGATGATTCAATAGAAGTATTTAAAGATAATTTAGAGCATTTATTATTAATAGCACCTATGAAAGAAAAAACTGTTCTTGGTTTTGACCCAGCATTTAGAACGGGTTGTAAATTAGCTGTAGTTGATCCTACTTCTAAGGTTTTAAATATATCAGTTATTTATCCACATGAACCTCATAACAAATGGGAAGAATCAAAACAAGTATTAAAAGATTTAATAGATAAATACAAGGTAGATATTGTTGCTATTGGAAATGGAACAGCATCTCGTGAAAGTGAAAAATTAGTTTCTGAAACTATAAAAGAATTAGGTCATTGTAAATATGCTATTGTATCCGAAGCTGGTGCTAGTGTATATAGTGCAAGTCCACTTGCAATAAGTGAATTTCCAGATTTAACAGTTGAAAAAAGAAGTGCTATTTCAATAGCAAGAAGACTTCAAGATCCATTAAATGAATTAGTTAAAATAGATCCTAAAAGTATTGGTGTTGGTCAATATCAGCATGATGTATCTCAAAAGAAATTATCAGAAAGTTTAGATTTTACTGTATCAAAATGTGTTAATAATGTAGGAGTTAACATCAATACTGCTTCCCCTTCTATACTTAAATATATTTCAGGACTTACTAAAACTATTATTGATAAAATAATTAAATATAGAGAAGAACATGGAAAAATAAATTCAAGAGAAGAACTTAAAAAGAAAAAACTAATTTCTGATAAAGCATATGAACAATCAATAGGATTTATGAGAGTAATAGATGGAGACAATCCACTAGATGAAACAAATATTCATACAGAAAGTTATGATAAAACATTAAAATTATTAAATCATATAAATATGTCTATAAAAGATATTGGTTCAAAAGAATTAGCAGCTAAATTAGATGAATTAGATTTAAAGAAAACAGAAGAATTACTTGATATAGATGTTTATACTCTAACAGATATAATTGATTCATTAAAACGTCCAAATAGAGATTATAGAGATGATTTTGAAACTCCTATTTTAAAAAGTGATATTTTAACAATAGATAATTTAAATTTAGGAATGAGCCTTCAAGGAACTGTTAGAAATGTTGTAGACTTTGGTGCATTTATAGATATAGGACTTCATAATGATGGACTTGTTCATATATCAAAAATAACTAATAAATATATTAAACATCCAAGTGAAGTATTAAGTGTTGGTGATATAGTTACTTGTTATGTAATTGATATTAATAAAGAGAAAGAAAAAGTTTCTCTATCACTTATAAATCCAAACAATTAAAAAAGCTCTTATGAGCTTTTTTTATTGAGTTACAGTTTCAGTTTGTTTAGATTTTTTTCCTCTTATTAATAATAATACAAATAAGACTGCTACTATCGCAAGTAAACTTATTCCAAGAATTGGCCTAAATCGTATCCATGCTATAGCAATAACAACTAATCCTAAACATATTCCTAGTATAAATGAAACTAAACCTACTATAGAACCTACTAAATTTCCAAGTAATGGAACATAACTTGTAATAGCACTAATTGGTTTTAATATAGCACCAAAACCTGCTGCTAATATAATGATTCCAACTGCTCTTAAAATCCATTTTAAGAAATTATCTTCATTTCTAATAATATTAATCATTTCAATTCCAGAATGAACACCATCTATTACTCTATTTATGCTTCTTCCTTCTTTTGAAACAAAATCAACAAATGTTTGACCACTTTGAACAGCAAGAACACTAACATCAGTAGAATTATTATAGACAAATGAAATTCTAATATCACCAATTTCTGGTTTTGATAAATCTTTAGATGTTGTTGCATATCCATCAGAAATTGTTAAATTTAAATCGCCAACTATAGTTTCATTATAATCAGTATATTTTCCATCCGTACTTAATGAATTAATTTGATTTGATGATAACTCAAATGCACCTACTTTTACATTACTAGAAGCCTTAGTTTCATCATCATATTTTTTACTTTTTGGATTTACATGACCACTCTCATTAAAATTATCTGAATCAATTAAATCTTGTGACCATTCTTTATCATAACGATATCTAGTAGATCCTTCTTCATCTGTTTCAGATTCTTCTTTCCATTGATACATTTCAACAACTCTCTTTAATAAAGGTGTTTTTACAGTAACTTTAAATGTATCATCAGTTAATTCTTCTTCATTAAGAATTTTACCATAAGTTGCGATTAATTTTCCTTCGTTACTAGCATCAACGCTTTCACTAGAAACATCAACATATACTTTTTCCATTTCTGCTGTTGATTTAATATTTCTTACATTATTGCCCTCATTCCACCAAAGTAGAATAACACCTATAACAAGAAATACAAAACCACCAAAAATTCCACCAAACGCATTTCCTATTTTTTTCATAAAATCATCCTTTCAACTAAATTATATAATATTATTTTATTTCTTTCCACAAAAAAATCTGAAAATTATTCAGATTTTTTACTTGTTTTTTTAGTTTCTTTCTTTTCTTCTTCACCAGTAATTATTTTCATAGCTTTTTTAACAACTAAGTCATATTTAAATAATTCTGTATTTCCGATTTCTTTTAAGAATTCTTCTTTAGTCATTTTATATTGTTCAGCAGCTTTTTCAAGTTCACTATCAAGTTCCATATCATTAACATCAACTTTTTCTTTGTTAACAACAGCATCCATTACAAGTCTATATCCAACTCTCTTATTAGCTTCTGGTTTTAATGTTTCTTTAAAATCATCTAAATTAGTTTTAGCAAATTTTAAATAATCTTCAAAATTTAATCCTTGATATTGTAATTTTTCTCTAAATTCTTTAACTATTCTATTAACTTCATCATTTGTCATTTCTTCAGGAATTTCAAACTTAGAATTTTCAACTACTTTATCTAAACATTTAAATAAGAAATCATCTTCTACTTTATGAGATTTTTCATGTTCAATTTCATCTTTAATATAATCTCTTAATTCTTTTTCATTAGTTACTCCAGCTATATTTAAATCTTCAAAGAATTCTTTATTAAATTCAGGGAAAACTCTTTCTTTTACATCTTTAATTTCTACTTTGAATGTAGCTGGTTTACCTTTTAAGTTATCAGCATGATAGTTTTCTGGGAATGTAACTTCTACATCTTTCTTATCACCTTTTTTAAGACCTACTAATGCATCTTCAAATCCAGGAATAAATGTATTAGAACCTATTTCTAAGTTATAATCTTCACCTTTTCCACCTTTGAAAGCTTCTCCATCAACAAATCCTTCAAAATCAATTACTGCTACCATACCATTTTTAATCTTAGTTCCATCATCACAAGTTTTTAATTCAACAAATTGTTCTTTTAAATGACCTAATTCATGATCTATTTCTTCTTTAGAAACTTCAATCTTATCTCTCTTAATTCCTAAATCTTTATATTTTCCTAATTTTACTTCAGGACTAGATACTAATGTAAATTCAACTTCAATATGATCTTTATCAATATTCTTAATATCAATACTTGGAGTTGCTGCTGGAACTATTGTTTTAGGATCAGCAAGTAATTTTGTATATAATACATCAACTGCTTCATCTACAGCATCCATAAATAATGATTCAATACCATTATGTTTTACAAAAATATCATATGGAACATTACCTTTTCTAAATCCATCCATTTTAATATCTTTTTTCTTTTTGTTATAAGCGTTCTTTAAACAATCTTTCCATTCTTTTCCCTCTAATTTTACAGTATAACTTTCTTTCATAATTCCTCCTATTATTTTTTAAATCCTGCCCCTTCTAGCATTCCTTTTATAAATAATAACAACGTTATCATAAAATCTCCTATATGCTTAAAAATAGGATATTTCTATCCTATTGCTACTATTTTAACTGAATAAACACCATCTGGTGAAGATACTTCAACAACTTCTCCAACTTTTTTACCCATAATTGCTGCTGCAATTGGACTTTCGTTAGAAATTTTATTATTAAATGGATCAGCTTCTTGACTACCAACTATTTTATAGTTTTCAGTATCATCTTCATCTTCGTATTGTAATTCTACTGAACTACCAATACCAACTTTTCCATCACTTTCATTTTTATCTATAACTGTTGCATGTTCTAGAGAATACTCTATTTCTGCAATTCTTTTTTCTAAATTTGCTTGATCTTCTCTAGCTTGATCATATTCAGAATTTTCTGATAAATCACCTAAAGCTCTTGCCTCTTTTAGAGTTTGAGTTACTTCGTTTCTCTTAGTTGTTTTTAAATAATGTAACTCTTGTTCTAGTTCTAAATATCCTTCACTAGTTAAAAAGATTTCTTTCTTTTTCACTGTGTAGTCACCTCTTTCTCAATTACCAAAAAATGATACTATAAAATGAACGATTTGTCAAGTTATTTCATCTTATAAAAAAAACTAATTCCTTTCGAAATTAGTTTATTTTTGGATTTCTGATAATTACAATTCCAGAGCCTCCACTTGAAGGATTAGTACAGTGCCATCCTGGATCTATATGCCATCCTCCTACATGAGTACACATACTATAGTAACCACAGCCACCTCCACCAGTGTTTTCTTTTCCTTTTGAGCATGCACCGCCTGAGCAAGAACATCCTCCTCCAGCCATTGGACCTCCGACACTATCAATTCCACCACCAGAGTATGCTGTTACTCCATTAGCACAACCAGATAAGTCAGTTCTATTGCCAGTTTTACTTTCTTCAAATTCACAAGTAGTATATCCTTGACCAGTTTTGCTTCCAGAACTTCCTCCATATTGACTATATGCAGCAGAACCACCTGATCCATTATATCCACCTTTTCCACCATTGGCAGTATATCCAAATGCAGAAGAAGCTCCTCCATCTTGTCCTCCACGAGATAGACCATTAGTATCAGTACAAGTTCCACCACAACTTACAAATGTATTAAAGGCTTTTCCACCAGCGCCAATAACTATTTTGTAAGCACTTAATTTACTTAGTGATATGTTTTTAACGGTTTTAGTGTAACCTCCGCCACCGCCTCCAGCGCTTCCTGTAGTACCAGTAGCGCCAGCACCACCTCCTCCTACTAAGAAGGCATCAACCATAGTGTCATCTCTAAGTGATAATGTACCACTTGTTAAGAATTTAACTTTCCAAGTAGAACTTGTTATATTTATAAAATCATTTTCATAAGTAGTATTGCCAATTTGGAATTTACCAGTATAGTAACCAAAGAAGTTCAAATCAGCAGGTCTAATTATTACAATTCCTGTAGATTTAGTTTTACCTGAGTTAGCTACAGATTTACTACTTTTACCTGAATATGTATTTCCAGAAGTTTCAAATTCACCACATTCAGTTCCACCGCTTGCAGTTCCAAATGACTTCCAATAAGCATTCCAAGAACCTACTCCGCCACCGCCTTTAGCAGTTTTTTCAAATGCAGTAGTATTTTTTCCTGCTCCTGATCCATTCCAAGAACCATCGCCTCCTGGGCCACCTATAACAATTGGATATGAATCTAATCCAATTGTCAAGTAATGAGTATTCAAATGGAATCCACCACCACCATTGGCTCTAAATGTTAGCCATGTTTCGCCATCATAGTGAGAAGTTCTGCCACCGCCACCACCTACTAAGAAGGCTTGAATAAATACTGTTGTTTTTGGAATAAAATTACCATCTGATAAGAAATATATTTTCCAATTTTTATCAGTAGTTGTATACCATTCATTTTCATAAATAGAGTGTGCTGGATAAACTTCACTATCACCTGCTACTCTAAATGAACCAGAATATTTAAATTTAAATCCTTGTGGTTCCCATTTAGCATATAATGTATGATTTGATGCTGTTGTTACTTTTGTAGTTGATTCAACTTTATTATTAAATGCTGCATCCAAATACCAACCCAAGAATAAATTATTTTCTTTAGTTGAAGTACATAACTCTCCATAATTTGAATCATATGTAACTGTCTTATTTTGACACTCACTACCTTCATCAGTATTATATGTAACAGTATAAGTATTAACTTTCCATACTGCATACAAAGTAACAGTTGCATTATTTTCTGTAGTTAAGTTTTTAACTTCTTGTGAATCATCATATTGCTTATTACCATTCTTTGTTTTAGACCAACCTAAGAATGTATATCCTGTTTTTGTACATGTATTTGTTCTAAGATTTTTTTCTTTATCATATATATGATCAGTATTAGCCATTGTACCATTACCAGTATTACAATCATATGCTACATGATAATTTATTGGTTCCCATTGTGCTTCAAAACTAATAGAATTTGCAGTAGTAGGATTTTCTCCACTACTACATACTTCTTCATTATTAAATTTAAAATTTGAATAGTTATTTTCTGTTGAATCAGTTAACACTGGTAATTCTGCTTTATTAGCATATACAGTATTAGTAACACTATTTTTCCATCCTTTAAATAAATAACCAGTCTTTTTAATATTTAAACCATATCCATTAGAACTAAGATTATCTGGAAGTTCACATTTACTAGCGCCATATTCACATCTTAATGGATTAATACTTCCTTCTCCTCCAGTAAATACTATTAAATAATATTTTTTTATAAAGTTAGAAAATGCTTCTACATAAGGTTTTTCTTCTTTTCCTGTGAATATTCCACCACCAGTATTATCTACAGCAACTGTTCCATCACAGTTAATTGCTTTTATATCTATATCACCTTTTTTAACAAAAGCACCATTATAATAATGATTTTCTTTATATGGTTTAGTTACTTTTGATGTTCCATTAGTAGTTTTGTCTAATGGTTTATTTAAATTATTATCACTATACCATCCATTCTTATATTTTAAAAATATAATTTTTGGATTGTAATCACTATTAACATTTTCTTTATTTTGAAGTCTAAGTATAAACTTTTGACCATCTTGTAAAGCTGCTACAGCACATGCTTGTGCTTTTTCTTCATCTGATAATTCTATTACATCTTCTTTTGTATAACTACCAAGAAAATCTCCTACTCCTACTATACAATATTCTGAATTTGTTAGTTTAAAAGCGGTTACTTTTCCATCACTATCTAATCTAATTGTATAATTTAAATCACTTGCTTCAGATAATGATAATGGATTTGTTGAACTATTTTTTTCTTGTTCAATAAGTCCTATTTTATTACCTTTTGTTTTTTCAGTTACATATTTATCTGTAGATGCTTTATATATTGTTTTAGCTTCATTTATAAATGATATTTTTTTAGCATCTTTATAACTTTTTAATACATTTGGCAATACTAAAAGTACTAGAAGTCCTAGAACTGCTATTACAGCTAACATTTCTACTAATGTAAATCCTTTTTTATTCATATCTTCACCTATGATATTATTATACATAAAAAGCACTTTAAATTAAAGTGCTTTTAAATTTTAACCCTTATAATATCTCCTTCATGTACTTCAAAAGGAATATTTATTTTAACAATTTCTTGAGCATGATTAGATGATTCTACATATTCATTATTCTCATTTAATATATATTCTATTTTAAATGATTTAACACTTGTATTTGGCCCAAATACCTCTACTTCATCACCAACACTAAATTTATTTCTTTGCTCTACTGTTATTTCTTCTTTTTCTGAATCATAAGATTTAACAAAAGCTAAAAAGTCTTGATTACTAACTTCTTGTCTGCCTGTATAATATTGTGCTTTTTCAGATATTTCTTCTCCATAGAATTGTGGAATATTTTCTCTATTAGATACTCTATTTAATACTTTTTTATAATAATCCATATCATCTTGAGTTAAACTTCCATCTATTACTTTATCCATAATAGTTCTATATGCATTAGCAACAGTAGCTATATAATATAAACTTTTCATTCTACCTTCAATCTTATATGATTCAATACCAAGTTTCATCATATCAGGTAAATAATCTATCATATTAAGATCTTTTGAAGAAAAAGCATATTCATTTTCTTCACCACAATCAAATGAAAATCTACAAACTTGTGAACATCCTCCTCTATTAGAGTCTCTTAATGTTACATAATTAGACATAACACATCTACCACTATAACTAGTACACATTGCTCCATGAATAAATACTTCTACTTCAACATCTGTATTTTCTTTAATATCAATTATATCTTCACGAGTACATTCCCTTGCTAGAACTACTCTATAAGCACCAAGTGATTTATAAAACTTAACTGCTTCTTTATTAGTAATAGATTTTTGAGTTGATATAAAGAATGGAGTCTTAATATTAAGCCTTTTAATGGCCTCTATAACAGCAAAATCACTTACAATATATGAATCTATTCCAATATCACTTAAATCTTTTAAATACTTGTCTAAACCATCTAAATCTTCATTATGGAATATCATATTAACAGTAACAAATACTTTTTTACCCAAAGAATGAGCAAACTCTACTCCTTCTTTAATCTCATCTAAACTAAAATTATTAGCATTAGCTCTTAAACTATAATTATATCCACCAATATATACAGCATCAGCACCATACTTACATGCTATTTTAAGTCTATCTAAATCCCCAGCAGGTAATAATAATTCATACTTCATTATAAATCACCTACCTTATATTTAATATCATTTTCTAAAAAATAATAATCACTATCAATTAAATCACATAATTTAGTATTATCTAAATTTTCAAGAATCATCTTTTCATTAATTTCATCTATATTACTAAAATCAATAATAAGATTTAATCCATTTAATTTATCTAAATACTTAGAAGCACAAAATATCTTATTATATCTTACTACAGAAGAATACTTTTCTTCTTTAATATCTAACTCTTTATGAGTAGATTTTTCACTTAATAAATATTCATTTTTATCATTTTTAATATCATAATGCTTCTTATATGAAGATACTAATGGTCTTCTAGAATACATAAGTATATTTTTACTAATATAGAAATAATATAAATTAGAACTAGTATTTTTAATAATAGTATCTATTTCTTTTATAGTTAAATCATTATT